>JBLHQQ010000128.1:0-7521 GCA_047625245.1 Candidatus Azotimanducaceae bacterium | reverse complement strand
TGGCATTTGCCACACGTCCACTTTTGGCGGTCATTGCTTGGCCGTGATAAAGGGCCTGGGCACAAACTTCGCCACAGTGATTAACGCGCATTAATCGGCCTGAAGTTATCGTTTCCTCGATTGTGAGGTCGGATTGAGTTGTTGCTGGCGTGGATCTTGAAGTAGGTCTTGATGTAGAACCGATATTGCCGGTACTAGTCCGAAGTGCCTTATCCAATTCGAGTATCGCTGCGTCGAATATTGACATTAGCCGAGCCCGCGCAGCTGACGTCCACCTAAAATGTGGAGGTGGATGTGGTATACGGTTTGTCCACCCTGCTCGTTGCAGTTCATGACAAGGCGGTAGCCCGGTTCAGTGAGGCTGTTTTCAGCAACAATGTGTTGGGCGGTGATGATCATGTGACCTAGCAGGTCAGAGTTCTCTATCGTTAAATCATTTGTCGTTGCGATATGCTGACGCGGAACTATCAGGATATGGACTGGCGCCTGCGGGTTGATGTCCTTAAAAGCAATGACCTGGTCGTCCTCAAAGACTCTGTCCGATGGGATGTCGCCGTTGACGATTTTGCAAAACAGACAATCCTGACTCATGAGTTATCCTGTTGGAGAACGTAGGCTGAGAAGCCTTTCTCGTTCAAAGTGTAGGCGGCGAGAGCAGCGCATTTGCCACCATCGCAAGCGTTGACATAAACGGCATCGGTCTTCAGCTTTGGTAGGTTTTTACGTAATGGCAGTTGCGGTACGTTTACCGCGACTGTTCTTTTATTTGTTTCTACTTCTTTTGGGTCGCCTACGGTTCGCTCAACTTTAACAATACCTGATTCAATCACATAAGAGTAATCGCCTGGTTCTCCCTGCATGATGACCACGTCACCGACATCATATTTTTGTTCTTCGGATTTACTAAACAGTGTTTGGATGTTGGTAGGAGGTATAAACTCGAATAGTGGCGAGCTGAGGAGTGTCGACATCCAGTTCACACCTTCATCTCGTTTGAAGATCATCTTGCCATTGTCGTACTGAATGACTTCAGCATTTTTCATAGTTTCATCGAGGTCTTGGTTATCCATAATTTATATTCTAGTGACTATTCGACAAGGCTGGTCTTGTCGTTGAGTTGTCGCGACATCAGTAGTGCGTGTCTGGGCGTTCAAAATGGTTAAGGCCTTCTAGGGTCAATTCTCTAGAGGTTGATTGAACTGAGTGTTCGTCATAATAAGGGCCCAGTAAAACAGCGAACTGTACCCCATCTTCGCCAATTTTTTTCTCAATAAAAGGCACATAGCCTTTTCTGCTGGCTTCTTGCTGACGGGTTTCGGCTCCTTCCAGTTTGGAGAAAAGCCCAAGCTGCAGTACGGTACCTGTTTCCGGGAGAGTGATGTTGGGCATGCCTTGTCGGGGGACAGGCACAACATCTACAGTTTCGAGTGAAACCAACTGAGTAGAAGCAAACGAATCGGGTTCAGTGCGTTCAGCGGTAGTGAACCTCGCAAACACAATCACTGCCAGGAACATGGCAAATGCGCCGAGCCAATTTTGCATATTAAACCAGCGTTCAGGTTTAGTCTGGTGAATCTCTGGTTCAATAATGGCGTCCGAATTTAAATTGTCTGGTGGCGCCTCATTCTGGCTGAATCTGTGTCGGTTAACTTTAGTTTCTGCATCCATTGGTATGAAGGTGCTGTCCGAGACATCTGCTGGTACATAAGTGTCACTCTCAGTTTGCGTTGAACTATCGGAAGCCGAAACGATAATAACTGTGATGTTATCTTTTCCTCCGCCGGCTAGGGCTGCTTCTATTAAGTTGTCGGCGCGAGATTGATCTGTTCCCTCCTGGGCCAGAATTCTGCCGATGTCATTGGTACTAACGCAATCGGTTAGGCCGTCGCTACAGAGTAAAATTTTCTGACCGGGTAACCACATTTCACTGATGCTGTCTGCTCTGACGGTCTGCAGTTCTTGTACGCCAAGGGCTCGAGTGACTGCATTCTTACGTGGGTCAGACTCGGCTTCTTCCTTGGTCATCTCTCCTTGTTCAATCAGCGACTGAACAAGGGAGTGATCAGTTGTTAGTTGAGTAAGTTTTTGCCGATGAAACAAATAGGCACGAGAATCGCCCACCCAAAAAATATTGTAAAGACTGCTCTGAGAGAGGAGGATCACGATGGTCGTGCCCATGTTGGTGCCCAATCCCTCCGTGTCTGCATGTTCCTTTATGCGCTTGTGGGCAAGTTCAATAGCCTGATTGATGCCATGACCCTCTTTTACTTGGGTGGCAACAGTGTGCGTAGATATGGCAGATGCAACTTCACCGAAGCCGAGTCCGCCCATACCGTCCGCAACGATCCATAACTTTTTCTCTGGGTCACAGACGTAAGAGTCTTCGTTGTTGTCTCTGAAATTGCCAACATGAGTGCCGGCGCCAAACTCAAGCAATTAGAGCTCCTTAAAGGGCCTTGACGCGAGTAAATTGACGAGTCATTGTGAAGGATACGCGACGATATTGCCACCACTGGGGTATGAGTGCTTGTGCAGATTTAGAGAGTTTGCGTATTGCCCAGCTTGAGAAAGACAATGCTCGACTGAGCCGGAAGCTCGATATCGCAAATGATTGCCTTCATCTCCAAAAAAAAGCGTTCACGATCCTCGATCATCTGAATAATGGGTTCGAGCAGTGAATGTCGCCTGACGCAACGCCCTGCAAGGCTTTCGATGGTGAAAGCCTGTCAGGTATTGAGCTCAACCGCAGTACTGTGGCCGCTCGGCGCAAACGCGCAGATAATGATGAACCACCCAGGCGTTCTCGTTCACATGCACTACAACCTCGAGCCTTGAAAACGAAGACGGCAGCATCATTGATGACCGGGTTAACTTCCCGACGTTACGCGCTGCCGGATATATAAAATGAATGTTATCTTTTAGCTAACTGTCCATATGAGTTTGATACCTTCCGACTGCGCTCTTGGTCTTGCGGAAATCAGCCCAGGGGAAAGCAGATAAACAAAGGTCTATCGTGGAAGCGTCAAGAGAATACAACGAGTTTTTAAGTCTGAAATTATGGTCAGGCGCACTAGACTGACAACGCTTTAATAATTTCCCAAACAAGGCCTCATATAATGATGCGGGCTTGTCTTCATTAAATTTTGCTAGATTGGATCGTGAAAGTTTTGCGCTACCTAAATGATACAAGCGGTGTGCCTGAGCCGACATATTTTCAACAATATCCAGCAAACTATCTCGGCCGGATAATTGCCTCATCGCCATCGTGACAAACTGTGACCATCGGGTGGCTGTTCGAAAAGATTGACCGCTATGGTGCTGTTTCGAGAGGTTTTCGAATTCATGTCTCGGTAGCAGTTTAAGTAGTTGTGAAAACACAGTGTTATAGTCACTCAAAGCCGGATTCTCCCTATTTTTACGGTATTTTTCGCAAAAATATTGGAAAAAATTAGTGAGTTTCAGGCTTTTTTTTAGTTCTTAACGGGACAGTAGTGGGAGAAAATGAAAGTTATCGGTGTGCAGTTTTCACTGGATGACTTTGGAACCGGACTCTCTTCCTACTCCTACTTAAGGAATCTGCCGGTAGACTACCTGAAGATTGAGGGAGTTTTTGTAAAAGACATCAAGACCAATCCCAGTGACTATGCAGTTGTTAAGTCTATTAATGAAATCGGTCACTTTATAGGTAAGAAAATCATTGCTGAATACGTCGAGGACGACGAGATCCTTCGAGAGATTGGCGTTGACGTCGTCCAGGGTTATGGGATCGAGAAGAAAAAGCCAATCACTGAACTTATAGGTTAAAAGCTCTGGGCTAAAAGCTTTGGGTTAGATCGCCTCGATTAGCCCACTGACAATATCCACGATCTGGTCGGCTTCTTCATCGCTAATAATAAGCGGCGGCAATAGTCGAATGACGGCATCTGCTGTCACATTAATCAGTAAACCATTATCCAGAGCAGATTGAACCAGGTCTCCGCAGGGCGAATCCAGTTCAATACCGATCATGAGTCCGATGCCTCGAATGTCTTTAACATTGTTTCGACTGGCTAATCTGCTTCGAAAGCCTTCGAGCATTCTTGTTCCAAGGGCTGCAGCACGGGCTGGTAAATCTTCTTCGACAATAGTCTTAACGACCGTATTGCCGACTGCGCAGGCAAATGGATTGCCGCCAAATGTGGAGCCATGATTACCGGGTTTGAAAACCTTGGCTGCTTTGCCTCGAGCCAGGCACACGCCAATTGGAATACCATTGCCTAACCCTTTTGCCGTGGTGACAAGGTCAGGTAGGATATTGCTCTGCTGATAGTTGAAATAGCTGCCGGTGCGACCGTTGCCGGATTGGATCTCATCAAGTAACAGAAACCAATCGTGCTCATCGCAGATTCTGCGCAATTCGGCCAGGTAACCCTCATCAGGGATTTGAATGCCCCCTTCACCCTGTACTGGCTCGACCATGATAGCGACGATATTTTTGTTCTTAGACATCGACTCAATGGCAGCGGCGTCATTGAAGGGTGCTCGAATAAAACCGTTCACCAGAGGTTCAAAGCCCGCCTGAACTTTGCGACTGCCTGAAGCCGTCAGGGTTGCCAGGGTTCGACCGTGGAAAGCAGCGTCGGCGACGATGATAGTGGGCTGATCAATACCTTTTTGACGGCCATACAGTCGGCTAATTTTAATCGCACACTCATTTGCCTCAGCGCCTGAGTTAGCAAAAAATGCATTGTCCATTCCCGACAATGCTGTGAGGCGATCCGCCAACTCAATTTGAGCCGGTATCTGGTACAAATTGGAAGTGTGCAGCAGTTGATTGCTTTGTTCCGCAATGGTTGTTGTCACCGCTGGGTGTGTATGGCCGAGAGCAACGACGCCAATACCCGCGAGGGCGTCAAGATAGCGATTGCCTTTGTCATCGATCAACCATGCGCCGTCACCTCGTTCAAAGGCAACATTCAGCCTACCGTAGGTGTTCATCACTGCGTTGCTCATGGTCAAGTCCGTTGGAATGAAAGGTGGGCGATGATAAACCAGATTCGGTAAACTCGAAAGCGAATGACTAAAAGGCGCATTGAATGTCACCGATTGAACTCGCCATATTTATTAGCCGCACGGAAGCTATTTGTGCCGAGATGGGCGCGCTACTGCAGCGGGCTGCATTTTCGCCAAACATAAAAGATCGGCTCGATTTCTCCTGCGCTTTGTTTGACTCGAATGGTGCCCTGTTTGCTCAAGCGGCTCATATCCCAGTGCACCTTGGCAGCATGGCCTTTGCGATGGCGAGCATCGTGAATCGAGCTGAATGGCAAGAAGGCGATATGTTGATAGTGAATGATCCTTTTTTGGGCGGTACACATTTGCCAGATGTCACCATGATCGCGCCACTGTTTGTGATGGACGAACTCGTCGCCTTCGTTGCCAATCGTGCTCACCACGCCAATATCGGTGCAAAAGCGCCGGGTTCGATGCCTTTGTCTAGGAGCATTGAGGATGAGGGGATGATTATTCCGCCAACCATTTTTATGCGTCGTGGCGAAATTGTGCAGTCTGAGTTTCAGCGGTTTACCCAACTTCCTGGCGCAGATACCAGCGGCGACTTCGCTGCGCAAATCAGCGCCAACCAGGCCGGTTTGCAGCGGCTTGGGCGTATTGTTGGACAAATGGGCGCGGGTCACTTTCGCAGCGCTGTGGAATCCGTCAACGCATATGGGGCAAGACTGGCTGCTGTATCGCTCAAAGAAATCCCGGTCGGAGAGTATAAGTACAGTGATTTAATGGACGACAATGGTTTCGGCTTGCGCGATATAGAAATTGCAGTGGTCATCAGAGTTGGAACAGTTATCGAGGTGGACTTTACAGGCACCTCTCTTCAGGTAGAGGGTAATATCAACTGCCCGCTGTCGGTTGCAGCGGCAGCAGTATTCTATGTTTTTAGGTGTTTGATGCCTCAGACAACGCCCAACTGCGCAGGGACATTTGGTCAAATTAAGGTTATTGCACCGAAGGGATGCTTGGTCAATGCTGTTCGACCTGCTGCCACTGCCGCCGGTAACGTTGAAACCTCCATGCGCATTGTAGACGTTGTGCTCGGCGCACTCGCAGGACCGTTGCCCGATAGAATCCCAGCCGCGAGCCAGGGCACGATGAATAATATCGCGATGGGCAATCATGACTCGAGTACACCTTGGGACTACTACGAGACCATGGGTGGTGGTATGGGCGCATCAAGGCAAGCACGTGGTATTTCAGCAGTCCAGAGCCATATGACCAATACTCTGAACACACCTATCGAAAGCCTTGAGAGCCATTATCCAGTGCGAATCACCGAGTACTCGATTCGGCAAGGTTCTGGCGGGCAAGGCGAGTTTTGTGGCGGATCTGGCATTGTCAGAGAGGTACTTTTCTTAGCTCCAGCAGAACTTACAATGCTAACGGAGCGACGCAGCAGAGGTCCCTGGGGGCTTGAAGGTGGCGAAGCAGGATTGCCAGGCAATCAATACCTGGACGGAGCGCCCTTGCCGGCCAAATTCACAACTAGCGTCGATACAGGGCAGAAGTTGAGGATTGAAACACCTGGCGGAGGTGGTTTTGGGTATAAATGATTATATGCAAATTCGTGATAACACTAAGCAGACGGCTCAAAAAACGTTAGAATGTGGCATCACGATTTAGAAGAGACATTATGGAAATTTTAGACACCATCAAGCAACAGGTCGAAGCCAACACTATTTTGATTTACATGAAAGGCTCACCAGATCAGCCTCAATGTGGGTTTTCTGCCCAGTCAACCCAGGCGCTTATGGCCTGTGGAGAAAAGTTTGCCTTTATAGACATCCTCTCCAATCCAGAGATTCGAGCGAATCTACCCCAGTATTCCGATTGGCCGACGTTCCCCCAATTGTTTGTTGAGGGTGAACTGGTTGGTGGCTGCGATATCATTATGGAAATGCACCAAAGTGGTGAACTTCAAGCGCTAGTTAAAGCCGCTGCAGAAAAGCCAGAAGCTTAATTTTGCTATGTGAGAGCATTCCGCCCCAGTGCAGTGCTCTGCTTGCAATCTCCATTGATACCTAACTGGTGCTTCTCAAGATAAGCCAGTCTTGCCTCACTGGCTTATCTCGATAGGATACCTTCCGCCTGCTTTACGGCGATACATCGCCCAATCTAGAGATCCGGTCGACATCGCGAATAAGTTCCTTGAAGAGGTCTGCCACTTCGGTGGGTACAAAATCTCCACAGGCATGGCCATGTTCATCATTGAAATTCTTAAAGTGATCCCCGTCGTTAATCAATAACGCCAGAGGTTCTTTTGTCCGTAGGAAACGTTGGCGTTCAATTTCAGCCTCGCTGATTAATCCTCTGCGGTTCGGAATACCCGTTAAGGGGTCGATCCTATTGGTCTGCGGCTAGATAATAACTCCAAGTGATTAGGCAGAGCATTAACAGCGAAATTAGGTAATTTCGCCCCATGTAGGCTAGTCCCAACCGCCTAGATCATTCCACCTGTTCACAATATGGCAG
>JBLHQQ010000127.1:0-7573 GCA_047625245.1 Candidatus Azotimanducaceae bacterium | reverse complement strand
GCGAAGCGTAAAAGTGAAGAAAAGTGGAAAAAAACAATGCGGCTAGGAGCTTTTCCTAAAAAAATTCTCGCATATATAATTTGGAAACTAAAAGAAGTGCCGGATATTCCTAATAGGAATAACAAGTGCTCGTCGTGGCTTTGAATCACTTTACTACCGCCTCGAAAGACGACTCTAGCAGCCATGCTACAATTGCGACCCATAAATGACTGTGGATATCCTGGTTCATGCCTCTACTCGTTCTTTTCATCTCTTTCATGATGTTACCCGTCACTGCGCTCGCCGAAGCCACTTCGGTCGATTTCGATAATCAGATCATTACGATCGCTCTGACCCAGGAACCGCCTCAACTCAACAGCATGAAAGCAACAGACCAGGTCAGCGGTACGATCCTACCTCACGTGATGGAAGGGCTATTGCGTTACGACCGCCGCGGAAGAGTCGTGCCGGGAGTTGCAGAAAGGTGGGAAGTCTCAAAACAAGGCGCAACCTTCTGGCTTCGAAAAAACGCCCTTTGGAGTGATGGTAAGCCAGTCACCGCCCACGATTTTGTTTTCGCCTGGCGAACTGCCCTGGCACCAAAAACTGCGTCTGAGTATGCGTTCATCCTTTATCCCATTAAAAATGGCGAAAAAATTAGCAAAGGAGAACTGGATATGACTAAGCTCGGCGCCGTTGCCGAGGATGACTTCACGCTTCATTTGGAGTTCGAACGTCCCACCAGTTATTTTCTCAATCTCACGGCATTTACTACCTACTTCCCAATCCGCGAAGACTTCTTCAACGAAAAGAAGGATCGCTATGCCTCGGATGCCACGGACCTCCTCTATAACGGCGCATTTAAGCTGGTCGACTGGGTTCACTCTGCTTCTTTGAGAATGGTGAAAAACGAACAATATTGGGACAAGGACAGCATCACCCTTAACGAGATCCGTGCTGACTACATCACCGAAGACACTCGCGCTCGCCTCAATCTCTTTATTGATGGCAAGATTGTTCACACCCGTCTGGATGGCGAGACCTATAAGGATGCACTGACCCAGCGATTTCGAATCAGAAGTTTTAGTACTGGCTCAGTTTTCTTTTGGGAGTACAACCACCGCGCGGGACGGCCGACTAAAAATAAAAACCTGCGGCGCGCTATACAACATATTTTTGATCCCGATGAATTCGTCAACAAGGTGCTGGGCACCCCAGGCAATCTACCCGGCAAAAGTGTCTTCCCTGTCTGGTTAAAGGGTGTCGAAGGCAAGTTCCGTCAGGAGTACCCGGCTCGGCAAGCCGAGCTTAATCTAGCTAAAGCCAAACAGTATCTCGCGATGGCAAAGAAAGAACTCGGCGTCGATCAAATTCCGCCTCTAATTCTTCTCGTCGGCAACAGCCCGACAGCGGCGAAACAGTCTGAATACATGCAAGGATTACTCAAACAAAAACTGGGTCTGGACCTCAAAATTGACGTCCAGACCTTCAAGCAACGGTTAGCAAAGATGACTTCTGGTGAGTTCGATATTGTCGGCGCTGGCTGGGGGCCTGACTTTGACGATGTCATGACATTTGGCGACCTGTTTGCCTCCTGGAACTTGAACAACCGCGGTCGATATAGCAACCCTGAGTACGACAGACAAGTCAGGGTGGCAATGGATAGCTTTGATCCGAAACAACGCATGGATGCCATGGCTAAACTACAGGACATCATTTTTGAGGAAGCGGTGGTGCTTCCCCAATATGAACAGGGCGTCATTTACCTCATGCACGACAAGATTCGAGGCGTCGTTAGACGGGTTGTTGGCGCCGACCCCGATTACACCTACGCCCGGGTTGTAAAATAGCGGCTAATAAATCACAGTAGACTTTGCTCTCGGCCAGTCGGAGAAACACTCAGAGATGTACCTATGTTGATGTATACGGTAAAGCGCCTACTGGCTGGCATCGTCACCGTCTGGTTTATCGCAACCGCGACATTTATCGCCATGCATCAGGTACCCGGCGATCCTCTAATGAACGACAAAGCGGTTTCATCTGAAATCCGCGCCAACCTCGAAAGAAAGTACGGTTTAGATAAACCTGTGGTTGAACAGTATTTTATCTTTCTCGGCAATATGCTTAAGGGCGATTTTGGAATCTCATTCACCCAACAAAATCGCAAAGTTAACGACATTATACGAGATCACTTCCCGGTTTCAGCCACACTGGGTATTTTGGCTATCATGTTTGCGGCTCTTGGCGGCGTCATGTGGGGCGCTTTAACCGCAATCTACCGCAATCGCCTGCCTGACATCATGATCATGTTTCTCGTCATTCTAGGTATCTCGGTGCCAAGCTTTGTGTTTGCCGCCTTGGGGCAATTGTTTCTAGTTAACCTGAACAGTTTCGTTGGCTTTAGCCTTATACCAGTGGCGGGTTGGGGAACCCTGATGCATATGATCATGCCATCTCTGGTTTTGGGGCTCGGCACGATGGCGTTGCTGACACGCTTAATGCGCTCATCGATGCTTGAAGTTGTGAACGAGGACTATATAAAAACCGCCCGAGCCAAAGGATTATCCCCTACTCGAATTTTCTTTCGACACCAACTTCGCAATGCCATCTTGCCGGTCGTGACAGTTCTTGGGCCGCAGATTGCCGCCATTACCACCGGCGGCTTTGTGGTTGAACTGGTGTTTGCTATCCCAGGTCTGGGTCGTTATTTCGTCCAGGCAGTTCAGCAACTCGATTATACCGTCATCATGGGCACCACAGTTTTCTACGGCGCATTTTTAGTTTTCATGGTTATCATCGTCGACATTCTCTATGGCTTTATTGATCCAAGGGTGAGATTGAAATAATGGAATCTACCTTTAAAGCATCGACCTTTAAGCCCAGCCCATCGGACTTTACCCCAGCAACCTCAAACGTCCACGTTGAACAAATTTCTCGCCCATCCTTGTCCTACTGGCAGGACGCTTGGATTCGGCTGAAAAAAAACACTCGCGCACTCATCTCTCTATACATTGTGATTGGCCTTGCGCTGTTCACTCTAGTTGGACCTTACCTTTGGCAAGTTGATCCAGCCCTACAGGACCTGAACCAAATTTCCCAGTCACCAGCCTGGCCCAAAACGTCCATTTTGGTTGGCCCTTATCAGCGTTTCACGCCAGTCATCCTCAAAGACTTCCCTGCCGAGCCTGACGAATACCTTGAGGACATCCCACCGCCACAAAACATCCGCATCTTTGAGGCGCCAACCACCCAGCACGTACGCCTGGTCTGGGACCCAGTCGAAGGCGCCGGTGGCTACAACGTCTACAGAAATCAGCGACTGCCGGAAGGGATTAACGATCTGGGTTTACCACTTGGGTCAACACTGGGTGGAAACGAGGTGAGTTACGAGGATCGACTAAATCTTGAATCTCGCGCCTACTTCTACTCCATTGTATCGACAGACGGATTCGATGAGTCCTACCAATATGAAACTATCGAGGTCACGCCTCAACTCGCCATCACCTTCGATGAAGCCCTAGACAGAGGCTTAACTCAGCCTAATGAAGATCGAGCACTGAATAGTGAAATCGAACTCGAATTCCACCCATTTGGTACCGACTATCTAGGCCGAGATATGCTCGCTCGACTGATGCAAGGTGCCAGGGTATCTCTCTTTATCGGTATTTGCGCACCTTTCCTGTTTGTCATGTTTGGCATCGTCTACGGCGGATTCGCCGGCTATGTTGGCGGTAAGCTTGATCAATTTCTGATGCGATTCGCCGACTTTGTTGTCGCGCTACCATTTCTACTATTTATGATTCTGTTCAAGATCGCCTTTGGCATTGGGCCTGGAGAGAGCGGGGTCATTCCTATGCTGATTGCGCTGGTGATTCTCGGCTGGCCAAGTACGGCTCGGCTGGTGCGAGGCCAGGTGCTACAGATTCGCGAGCAGGGTTATATCGAGGCCGCGCGCTTGCTGGGTGGTAAAAATCATTACCTGATCATTCGCCACATTATCCCCAATACGATGGGTGTCATTTTGGTGACTCTGACCTTCGCTGTACCTGCCGCCATCTTCACTGAGGCATTTTTATCCTTCATTGGCATGGGAGTTGCGCCGCCTACACCTTCTTGGGGTTCCATGTGCAACGAGGGTGTTAAGACTATGCTCAGTCACCCCCACGAACTTATTTTTCCAGCGGTGTTTATTAGCGTTACCGTGCTTGCGTTTAACCTTCTGGGGGACGGATTAACAGAGGCGCTCGATTCGCGCATGAGGTCGCGTGAATAGTCATGTCTGATCCAATACTTGAAGTGACAAATTTGACCGTTGAGTTCGCCACATATGGCGGCAATGTAAAAGCTGTGCGAGGCGTGGACTTTCATGTCCAACGTGGAGAAACACTGGCTATCGTTGGCGAGTCTGGATGCGGAAAGTCCGTCACCGTACAATCGATCATGGGCATCATTCCCATGCCACCCGGAAAAATAACTGCAGGCAGCGCCAAACTGAACGGTAAAGAAATTCTCGGCTTGAAAGCCAAAGAAGCTAACAAGTTTCGTGGTGTCGAGATTGGCATGATCTTTCAGGACCCAATGACATCGCTGAACCCGACCATGACGATCGGCGACCAAATTGCGGAAACTCTCACGGTACACAGGGGCGTTTCAAAAACAGAGGGCCGAAAACGAGCTGTCGAACTACTCGAGAAGACCCATATCCCCGAAGCGGAAAAGCGCGCAGCACAGTTTCCTTTTGAGTTCTCCGGCGGGATGTTACAACGAGCGATGATTGCCCAAAGTCTGGCCTGCAACCCCACCATCTTGATCGCTGACGAACCTACAACGGCCCTGGACGTGACTATTCAGGCACAGATTCTGGAGTTGATGCGCGAGTTGCAGCGAACCGAAAATATGTCAATCATTTTGATCACCCACGATCTTGCGGTAGTGGCAAAAATGGCTGACCGCGTCGCCGTCATGTACGCCGGCCAAATTATCGAAACTGGCACCGTCAACGACATCTTTTATCGCTCGGCGCACCCTTACACTCTGGGCCTAAAAGTTGCGATGCCGTCCAATAAATCAGACCGAAACAAAAAGCTTACGCCGATCGAAGGCAGCCCGCCTGACCTGTTTGCTCCGCCCACCGGCTGCGGATACTTCGCCCGCTGCCCACACGCTATGAAACTCTGCGAGCAGCATCAACCACCGGAACATCTGATCGCAAAAGAGTCGAGCCACACATCACGATGTTGGCTACATCACGCCGACGCACCGAAGGTTGAAGGTTTGCATCAACCGGAGGCAGCCCATGCTGGTTAGAACAGAGAACCTAAAGAAGCATTTCCAAATTGGCCGCAACCAAACGCTACACGCTCTCGATGGCATCAGTCTCGAAATCGCCGAAAATGAAATTGTCGGATTAGTCGGCGAAAGCGGCTCTGGCAAGTCGACTTTTGGTAAGACCTTGGTTGGCTTACACAATCGTACTAGTGGTGAGGCGTACTTTGAAGACCAGTTGTTACCGGCCAAATTTACCGCTGCTGACCATCTGCACTACTCCAAACAAATGCAAATGATCTTTCAAGACCCTTATTCTTCATTGAATCCGCGCATGACTATTCTCGACGTTGTGGGCGAAGGGCTTCTAATTCAGGGTCAACACACGCGCTCACAGGTTAAAGATTTGGTCGCTGACTGGTTAGAAAAGGTCGGCCTCAATGCCGATCACATGTCTCGCTATCCCCACGAGTTTTCGGGAGGACAGCGTCAAAGGATTGGTATTGCGAGAGCCATGATCATCCAACCAAAGTTTGTCGTTTGCGACGAGCCTATCTCTGCCCTAGACGTTTCTGTCCAGGCCCAGGTCGTTAACCTGCTAGAAGAACTACAGCAGTCGTTAGGCCTGACAATGCTATTCATCGCCCACGACCTATCGATGGTGCGATATGTATCCGACCGAATGGCCGTCATGTATCTAGGATGTTTAGTTGAAAGTGGACCTTCGGACGAAGTATTTTTTGACCCGCAGCATCCCTACACACAGCTACTTATTGAGTCCAATCCAGAACCGGACCCTGATCACGAACGAAACCGTGAGCATGTGCCTATTCGAGGAGAAATATCTTCGCCCGTTAACGTCACAGCGGGCTGTCGATTTGCCGATCGCTGCCCAAAAGTTATGGATCATTGCAAGACGGTAACACCCAAGGTCACAAAGCTAAATGAAAGCCGACTGGTTGCGTGTCACTTGTTTGAGTAGCGATAACTAAAGTTTTATTCAGGCTCTAGTAATTGAGCGGTCTTTCGAACCATCCGCAGAACAGATTCTTCACTGGTGTAATGAGTCATATCCGTCAGACTGATCCAGCTGAGGTCGTGGGATTCGTCACTGACAATGTAGCTCTCATCTTTCGCTCGAAGTAAAAACCGGCAATCGTAGTGAAAGTGCTCAGGTTCAGCTTTTCGCGCAGGAATGGCGTGAATATCAATATCGAAAATTTTGCGGCTGACGGTGATAAGGCTGGTAATACCGGATTCTTCTTCGGCTTCACGCTCAGCAACTCGCTGCACGTTGGAGTCACCATCTGCATGACCGCCTAGCTGTACCCAGATATTCAACTTTCGATGATGGGTGAGTAGCGCTCGATCGGCAGACTCGTCCAGAATCCAGGCCGATCCCGTAATGTGGCCTGATAGCAGCTCCCTGGAGAAGCAATTTTCGTTCTGCTCGACGAAATTGGTTATGCGAGCAACTGTTACCGCTTCAAGAGGATACTGTTCTGCGTAATCCCGAAATAGCTCAAGAATGGCTTCGCGATGCATAATTACTGAATCTGTTCCGCTCGGATTGGACCGAGTTTCTTGTTGGATTCCTCATCAAACAAATCCACTAGCTGCTCAGTCATCGCATCGCCTAGTTGCTCGGCATCGGTGATCGTTACAGCCCGCCGATAGTGGTGGGTGACATCGTGACCAATACCTATTGCAACCAGCTCAACCGGCGACCAGTTTTCAATTCGGTCAATCGCATACTTCAAGTGCTGCTCAAGATAATTGCTGGGGTTAACAAGTAGAGTACTGTTATCGACAGGTAAACCATCAGAGATCACCATCAGAATTTTCCGATCCTCGGGCCGACCGACAATTCGGTTATGGGCCCATAGCAAGGCTTCGCCATCAATGTTTTCTTTGAGCAATTCCTCTCGCATCATCAAACCAAGATTACGCCTCGCTCGGCGCCAGGGCATATCCGCCGATTTATAGACCAGGTGCCTCAAATCGTTTAGTCGTCCGGGTTGTGGCGGCTTGCCCTGTTGGAGCCAGAGTTCGCGAGACTGACCTCCACGCCAGGCCCTAGTCGTAAAGCCTAATATTTCAACTTTTACGGCACACCGCTCCAAGGTCCGACCAAGAATATCAGCACACATAGCCGCTATCGTGATCGACCGGCCACGCATTGATCCAGAACTGTCGATCAGTAACGACACTACTGTGTCGCGAAATTTGGTATCTTTTTCTTGTTTGAAGGCTAGGGATGAAAAGGGATCTATGATGATACTGGGCAGACGAGAAGTATCGAGTTGCCCTTCCTCTAAATCGAATTCCC
>JBLHQQ010000126.1:0-7625 GCA_047625245.1 Candidatus Azotimanducaceae bacterium | reverse complement strand
TTTCATTTACCGCTGCGTTACGAGGATCGCACTCAAATCACGAATATCGATGCGCTCCAACCTTCGACCACTGCACTGATTGAAGGACGCGTCGTCGCCTGCGATATAGCCTTTGGCAGACGACGTAGCTTGCTGGCAAAGGTACAAGATCAAACTGGCACGCTGACGATTCGATTTTTCCATTTTTCCCGAGCTCAACAAACTAACCTTGAGAATAGTGCTTCGATCCGATGCTTCGGCGAAGTACGGCGCGGCACTGCGGGTCTTGAGATGTATCACCCGGAGTACGAACAATCCGATAGTCCTCTCGAAACCTCTCTAACACCGGTCTATCCTTCGACAGAAGGTTTAACTCAGCAACGCTTCAGAAAGATTGTGGGTCAGGTCTTACAGCTGATGAACGCCGGGAGGGTGATCAATAGTATCGGTCAGCAGTATCCCAAGTTGAAAACGCCGGACATCAACCAGGCATTGATCACCGCCCACAACCCAAGCCCTGACATTGACACTGAGATTCTTGCAACCGGCACTCACCCGGCATTATCCAGGCTCGCCTTTGAAGAATTGTTAGCACATCACCTGAGCATGCGAAAGATTAAACAACAGGCTCAACAGTTGCCTGGCAAAGCTTTTTCAGCGTCTTCTCCGAGTCAGACGGTATTTCTGAACAACCTGGGCTTTTCCCTCACCAATGCCCAGGCCAAAGTCACCAGGGAAATTCAATCAGATCTTTGTCGGTCGATTCCGATGCTACGTCTCGTACAGGGTGATGTCGGTTCCGGAAAGACAGTAGTCGCTGCCGTCGCGAGTTTGGCAGCTTTTGACAGCGGCTATCAGACCGTCATCATGGCGCCGACGGAAATATTGAGCGAACAACACTTCGTGAATTTTTCACAATGGCTCTCGCCACTGGGTATTCAGATCGCGTGGCTGACCGGCAAAATAAAAGGCAAGAAGCAAACGGAGACCTTAGCGCTGCTGGCGAGCGGCGCCGCTTCAGTCATTATTGGTACCCATGCATTGTTCCAAGACTCGGTTCGATTTCATAACCTCGGCCTCGTAATCATTGATGAACAACATCGGTTCGGCGTACATCAGCGGCTTGCTCTCCGCCAGAAAGGAGAGCACAACGGTCGACTGCCCCATCAGTTGGTGATGACAGCAACACCAATCCCTAGAACGCTGACAATGAGTTTATACGCCGACATGGACGTTAGCGTAATCGATGAGTTACCGCCCGGACGGCAGCCGATTACCACGACGGTTTTACCCGATAACAGGCGCGCCGACGTGGTTGCACGGGTCGAAGCAGCCTGCAAAGAAGGTAACCAGGCCTATTGGGTTTGTACCCTGATTGAAGAGTCAGAAGTCATACAGTGCCAGGCGGCTGAAGTCACCGCTCAGCAATTGGCGGAAGCACTAGATTCAATCAGCATCGGATTGATCCACGGTCGAATGAAGGCACAGGAAAAGACCGATGTTATGAACGCATTTAAGCGCGGGGAGATCGATCTATTGGTCGCCACAACCGTGATTGAAGTTGGCGTTGACGTGCCCAATGCGAGCCTGATGGTGATCGAAAATCCCGAGCGACTGGGTCTCGCTCAGTTGCACCAACTTCGCGGTCGAATTGGCAGAGGAATCAAAGAGAGTTATTGTCTGCTGCTCTATCACCCGCCTCTTGGTGCTATCTCTAAACGGCGGCTAAATGTGATGCGCGAAAGTCAGGATGGTTTTGTCATTGCTGAAGAGGATCTGAAGATCCGCGGTCCGGGCGAGATATTTGGTAGCCGGCAGTCTGGAGAACTACAATTCAAACTCGCCGACATTTTGCGGGATGGTCATATGCTAGATGATATTCGTACCCTGGCGGATCAAATTCTGAGGAATGATAACGCTACGGCTGAAGCACTCATGCAACGTTGGCTCATCATGCCAGATGTTATCAGTCAGGTATGAAGCCAGCGCTTAAAATCTAAGATTCAGATCTCACAACAGAAGTTTTGCCTTCATAAATATCAGAGTCGAACTTACCCTCACTCTTAGCCACGATCGTGGAAACGGTCGCGTCGCCGGTAACATTAACCGCCGTTCGCATCATGTCCAGAAGTCGGTCGACACCGATAATCAGGGCGATCCCTTCAACGGGTAAGCCGACTTGCTGCAACACTAGCGCCAGGGTGATCAGTCCGACACCGGGCACGCCGGCCGTGCCTATGGATGCCAAAGTAGCCGTGAGAATAACCATCAGGTATCCCATCAAACCAATATCGATGTTGTAGGCCTGAGAAATAAACACCGTTGCGACCCCTTGCATAATGGCAGTGCCGTCCATGTTGATCGTCGCACCCAGCGGCACCGTAAAGGAGGCAACTTCATTCTTAACCCCGAGGCGATGTTCAACGGTTTCCAGAGTCACCGGGATGGTTGCGTTACTGCTAGATGTACTAAAGGCATAGGCCATAAGCGGGCCGAGCCGGCGAAAGAAGCCTAGGGGGTTTAGTCGGGCAAAAATCTGGATAAATGACCCATAGGTCAGAAGATAGTGAAGTACCAATACGCCAGCGACAGTAATGAAATACTTGAACAGGTCCACAATTGCAGTGAAGCCCATATTCGAAAAGAGACTCACTAATAAACAGAAAACTCCATAAGGTGCGACCGCCATTAGCATCATAACGAGTCGCATGATGACCTCGTTCCAATCTTCAAGGTGGGATTTCACTCGCTGACCGGCTTCGCCGCATTTGGTCAGTGAAATTCCAATCAAAATGGCGAACACAATGACCTGTAGCATATTGCCTTCGGCCATCGATTTGATGGGATTGGAAGGAAAGATGTTGATGATAACCTGTTTGAGTGAGGGCGCATCTTTAGCAGAGAACTCAGCAGCTGAGCTTAGATTGATACCCACCCCAGGTTCTACGAGAATTGCCACAATCAATGCCAGACTTATCGCGATGCCTGTGGTTGCCATGTACAGACCAACGGTTTTAAGCCCTATACGGCCCATACTAGAGCCGCCGCCAAGATTGCTGGCGCCACATACAAGAGAAACAAATACCAGTGGAACAACCAAAAGCTTAAGGCTGATGACAAAAACCTTGCCACCGATATCAAGCACACCATCAACCAGTAAAGCCTTGAAGAAGTTCTCGTCCGCAAGATCGAAACTGTAGATCAATGACCCGAGAATAATACCTGCGGTCATGCCAATCAGAATGTCACGGGTCAGATTGTTCTGTTCCATAGCTATGCCTGGTTAAAGTTCTGCCTGTAAGAAGCTTTGCCTACTAAAAGGCTTGCCTGCTAGTTGTGCGTGCTGGGAGTTACAGCTCTTCCATCTCAAAATCGTCTTTACTGACGCCACATTCAGGGCAACACCAATCCTCCGGGATATCATCCCAACGCGTTCCAGGTGCTAATCCTTCCTCGGGTAAGCCTTCGGCTTCATCATAGGTAAATCCGCAAACAATACACTGCCACTTTTTCATTACAGCTAAATATTCCACTAAAAAATTGAAGAAAGGCCGGAGCCAAGGTATGCGCGTATACTAACCGATTTATAAGGACCGGGACAAAGACGTGGGCAATACTATCGGCGACCTGTTGGCGCGATTTCCAGGACTAACTCAAAAGCTGCCGCCCTTGCTCTCAGTTTCGAGGCTCGATAAGCCAATTGGCATTTACCTGTTGTTGTGGCCAACACTTTGGGGGCTATGGATCGCCGCAGGGGGATTCCCCGGTTGGCACCTCCTGATCGTCTTTGTTTTGGGCACTGTGCTAACAAGATCAGCGGGCTGCATTATTAATGATATCGCGGACCGAAAGTTTGACGCCGGTGTTAAACGAACCGCAAACCGCCCCCTCGTTACTGGCCAACTTGATCTAAAAGATGCCGTGATTTTCATGGCCTCGCTATTGCTCGCGGCACTGATCCTTGTGCTAACAACCAATGCAATGACCATTCTACTCGCCTTCATTGCAGCCGCGGTCGCGGGGACTTATCCCTTTATGAAACGCATCACCTATCTACCGCAGGTTGTGCTTGGGATTGCATTTTCCTTTGGCATTCCAATGAGCTTTGCCGCTGTAACAGGCTCCATTCCCAATTTCGCCTGGCTTCTCGTGGTGGCAAACGTATTGTGGACCGTCGCCTTTGATACAGAATATGCCATGGTGGATCGGGACGACGACATCAAGCTTGGCATCAAATCTACAGCCATCTTGTTCGCGGAAATGGACAAGCTGATGGTTGGCATTCTTCAGTTGTTATTCCTCAGTATCCTACTTTTGGTGCATCGACATGTCGAGCTGAGTGGGTGGTACGATATTGGCTTACTTGTCGCTACCGGCTTCTTTATTTACCAGCAGTACCTAATTCGAGACCGAGATCGAGATGCTTGCTTGGCTGCATTTCGTAACAATCACTGGGTCGGCCTGGTGATCTTTCTAGGTATTCTAGGTCATTTTGGGTTTTAGATTGATTCGTTGACCACTATTAACTACCATGGTAGTCAATTCAATTTTCAAGTGCCCACAATGGTCGACAAAGCCCTCGCTCTGCTCCAACAACTGGGTTTCACTGCCAACGAGTCAAAAGCCTACGTAGCTCTATTGGAAGCGCAACCAAGCGGAGCGTACGACATCGGCAAGCGTTCTGGTATCCCAAGTTCAAAAGTCTATGAGACCCTAAACAAACTTTTGCGTCGGGGAATCGTGCGCCTCTCGGATTCAGATGTTGCAGACAAGCCTCTTTATGTTGCACTTCCGCCTGAGGCGCTTACAGACCAGCTAAGCCAGCAGGTTAAACATCGAACGGAAGAGCTACTGCCCCTGCTCAGCACGCTAAAGACCAGCCAAGAACCCGATTATATATGGCCTCTAGAGAATCACAATAAACTCGTAGAGAAATCTGCGAGCCTTGTCCAAAGTGCACAAAAGACGATTCTGATTTCTTCTTGGCCTGAAGAGCTTTGCTGGCTAAAAGCGGATCTGAGGGCTGCCGAAGTCAGGGGTATTCGCATCGCTCTGGTTCACTTCGGTATTCCTCAAGAAAAAATTGGTGCAACCTACCACCATCCCGTCGAGGAAACTCTTTATGCGGAAAAAGGTGGTCGCGGATTTACCCTTGTTGTCGATGGGCACACTGTCGTCATCGCTAATATTCAGCAAGAAGAGGACCTGGATGCGTCCTGGTCCCGCAATAATGCTTTCGTCACGGTCGCAGAAGATTACGTCAAACACGACGTCTATATCACCAAGGTGACCCGATTTCTCAACGAACCCCTGACCCGTCGGTTTGGAGAAAACTACGAACGACTCCGCAACATTTTTGAACCTGAGGCCTGAACCCATGCCAACTTTTAACATTGATGGACAGCTCGTAAACCCTGAGGCGGCCAACATTTCGGTCATGGACCATGGTTTGCTGTATGGAGATGGTGTCTTTGAAGGGCTCCGCTTCTATAACAAAAAGCTATTTTGCTGCCCAGAGCACCTGCGGCGTCTCCTCGATTCCGGCGCTGCAATCGGCTTGGAATTGCCAATGTCAGGAGCGGCTATGACCTCAGCAATGCTGGAAACCATTGAGGCATCAAATCAGGTTAACGGTTACATTCGACTCATTGTGACGCGTGGAGCAGGCCCACTTGGTATCGATTCAACCGAATGTCAGAACCCTCGCACCATCATCATCGTCGATCAACTTGCCCTTGTACCTAACTCTCTATTGCACGACGGCATAAGGGTGGTGATTGCTGCAACCCGCCGTTTTAGCGCCGATCAACTGGATCCGCGCATCAAAAGTCTAAATTATCTCAATCAGATCATGGCACGGCGAGAAGCAACATCAGCCGGTGCCCATGAAGCCATCCTGCTCAACCAATCAGGTCGAGTCGCAGAAGGTAGCGCTGACAATCTTTTTATCGTCAAGGAAGGGGTGTTAATGACGCCTCCCGTATCCGAAGGCGCCTTGGACGGCATCACGAGAAAAGTCATTCTCCAATTAGCCAGCCAAGCAAACATCGCACATCGCGAATGCCCCTTAACGCCACTAGACCTAATCACAGCCGATGAGTGCTTCCTGACGGGGACCGGCGCTGAGCTAATCCCAGTTGCTAAAGTTGGCGATCATTGCCTTGCCACCAAGCGTCCGATGTTCGAGCGGCTTCAATCAGCTTTCAGAAATTTCGTCCAGCTGCAAACTGAGACGGCTCTCTAGCATGCTAAAATTCGCGTCACTAAATCTCGGATACTAAAGCTTTGTCTGAATTGCTTAGCCGCCTACTCTCTCTAATCGACCAGTGCGCGGAACTGACAGGAAAGGTCATCGCGCCACTTCTGGCGCTGATGCTGCTGGCAACTTTTACTGTCGTCATCAGTAGATACGGCTTCGACTATGGCGCTGCAAAACTTCAGGAATCAGTGGTCTATCTGCACGCAACGGTTTTTATGCTTGGCTTTGGTTATACACTGAAGCAAGGCGGTCATGTCAGAGTCGACATTTTCTATCAGAGACTGAGTCGCCGACGCCAGTCGATCGTGAACCTCATCGGCACACTGGTGTTCCTGATGCCTATGAGCGGCTTCATACTCTATGCTAGCCTCGACTACGTGAGTTTTTCATGGCAACTCAAGGAAGGCTCTCCGGATCCTGGCGGTTTGCCGTTTGTCTACCTGCTGAAAACTTTGATACCGCTCAGCGCCACCCTGCTGCTCCTGCAGGGGCTTGGAGAACTGATCCGCAATTCGGAACAGCTTGGACCGACCCAGAGTGGCTGAATACGCCTCCCTCATGATGTTTCTGGCTGTATTCGTCCTGTTACTAGCAGGATACCCCGTCGCTTTGACCTTGGGCGGCACTGCACTTATCGCCGCCACAATCGGTGTTGTGACCGGTACTTTTGATGCCTCTTTTTTGATGGCAACGCCAAATCGATTGTTTGGCATCATGAGCAATCAAACCTTGATGGCGGTACCTCTGTTCGTCCTAATGGGTGTAATTCTTGAGAAATCCAGAATTGCCGAAAAGCTGCTTTCTGCAATGAGCGGGCTTTTTGGTCAGTTCCCCGGCGGACTCGGTATTGCCGTGACTCTAGTTGGCATGTTGATGGCTGCAAGCACCGGAATTGTTGGCGCCACAGTTGTGACGATGGGGCTGATGGCGTTGCCTTCAATGTTAAAAGCGAATTACAACCCCAGCCTTGCCACGGGAACAATTTGCGCGACGGGTACACTGGGACAAATTATCCCACCTTCCATCGCTCTCGTATTACTGGGCGATGTGCTTTCGAATGCTTACCAACAGGCTCAGCTGAGTCAAGGCATCTTTAACCCCAAAACTGTTTCTGTCGGGGACCTTTTCGCTGGAGCAATCATACCCGGCTTGATACTCGTATCACTGTATCTGGTTTATATCATCGTGGTCGCAACACTGCGTCCAGATCTCGCTCCACCTGCAAAACAACAACAAGCGGTGAGCTTTGTCGAGGTTATTACCAGTATCGCACCACCAATCGCACTCATTTTCGCAGTCCTGGGCTCGATACTGACTGGCCTTGCGACACCCACTGAAGCCGCTGCTGTCGGCGCCATGGGCGCCCTTGCCATTGCGCTATCGACAC
>JBLHQQ010000125.1:0-7662 GCA_047625245.1 Candidatus Azotimanducaceae bacterium | reverse complement strand
CCTGGTCTAATTCCAAAAATGGTGCCAGAAATTATTCGCTGGCAGTCACCGGTGGCGCATATGTGCCGAACCGCGACTCAGGATGTGGAACTGTCTGGAAAACTGATCAAGAAAGATGACAAGGTTGTGATGTGGTATATCTCGGGTAATCGCGACGCTTCGGAAATCGAGAAACCCGACGAATTTATTATCGACCGCGTCAATCCCCGCAAACATCTGTCATTTGGCTTTGGTATACACCGCTGTGTCGGCAACCGGCTCGGTGAAATGCAATTGAATGTTCTCTGGGAAGAAATCATGAAGCGCTTCCCTAAGATTGAGGTTGTTGGCGATCCTGTGTATTTGCGTTCGAGCTTTATCCATGGGATTCGAGAGTTGCCGGTGATTATTCCTGGATAGGCTGACTAAATAGTCGAGAGCATACTTAGACATAGAGCGGTAGGTGATATCCGGCGGCGGCTATTCTTTATTCCGCTACCGGCGCTTAACCAAGAATCTTTAACGGAGCAAAGGCCTCCCATTTCCGGCGAAAATCTCAATTCAGGAACGACGCAAAAAGTTCCTGCTGCCGGCCTAGAAGATCACCTCTCGATTTATCGCTTTCCGGACCTACGACATATCCTCGTAGGGATTCTCAACATGCAGATTAATAGCATTGTCGTGACCAGGAATCGAAATTTCATCCTCGCTTATCCCCAGCGATTCACCCTCAATCACCCCAATCCCAAATTTGTAAATCAGTCGATTCTCTCCAGCAGTCGTCGCAGCATCATAGGCAGCGCCAAGTTCTTGGACCTGCTCATTCGCCTTATCGTGTTTAGTCATCGCTGCTTTGCCATACTTCTTGGTCAGCATGTTTCGAGTCACAAACGGAGACAGTATTGCAGCCGTCGCATTGTTACCACCAAAGCCTTTTGAATTGATAAAGGTCGCATCCATTTTAGTCGGATCAATTTCTCGATGGTCGAGCAAGAAATCCAAATGGCTCTGATTGACATCGTCGGCGATCGTGTCGACAGTTCTAATGCCAGGAATCAAACCGTGTTCCCACACCCCGAGTGATGCAACAATCTGATCGCCAGCAGCGGTAGCAAGGGAGTGGCCGAGATAAGCTTTAATTGCTGTCACCGGCCAGTTTTGCATGCCGAAGGACTTTGCCAACTCGTTAAAGATATGGGATTCCGTGACACGATTTTGCGGTGTGCTTGTCCCATGCGCCTGAATATAAGTACGCTGTTTTAATGCCTCTTCTCCGAGGATACTGCGAACTATGCCCATCGACTTACCCATGGTCACATAGTTGCCAATACCTGGGCCCGGGATCGACTTTTTATATCCGTCAGCATTAATAAACACATCAGCCACTGAACCGTAGATATTTGCGCCCAACTCCATCGCCAGTTCATCATCAAACAAAATGACGAATTGAGATGCCTCAGCAAGAGTAAAGCCACAGTTTTCCGCGAAGGGGCGACAGGCTCGAGTGTTATCGGCGGGGCCATCCTCTGGTTGTCCGTCGATCTTGTTTAAAGCCGCATCTTCCGCGAGGGCACCCATTGTACGATAGCCTTCAATCACTTCCGGCGTGATAGGTGCCTCACTTGCGCCGACCATTACCGCACGAAATTTTCCTGATCGAATATCCTGAATACCCTGGCGCAGGTTATAAAGAAAGGTTGCGCAAGCACCAATGTTGGCACCGGTTGTGCCAACGCTGCCAAGAATATAGGCATTCACAAAGTCCGCTGTCATCTCCGCCAGACTTAGAGGGCAGTTCTTAGAGCTGACCCTTTTTCCTAGTAATGAAGCTTGCAACATGCCAGCTGCACCGTTGGTGTCGAGTTGACCCATCGCGCTGCTGGCGTAAACAGAAATTTGATCCGCTGGAACTTTTTGGCGAACGGTTTCCCAGTCTATGCCGAGTGAATTAATAGCATCAGAAGCACCATAAACGGTAAGTTGTAATCCCCGTGGATGATTACGGGATTGGTATAAAGATTCTGGATTAAAGCCAGTGGGCAGTTGGCCGCCGGATTTTACTCTCGAGATTCGATGGTCCGGAAACAACATGTCCATACTGTCGTCACAAGTGACCAAGACCAGGCCGCCGTTTGGCGCACTCACTTTCCAATTGGGTGGTAGCACGCTAGGTAGTTGATTGTGGCGCAATGTAAAAGTTAAAGGCTCGCTCCCGGCCCCGCTGAGTCTTGCTGAGCGGTTGATCCTGATCGCATCGGGATCAAAGAGGTTCTTTTCCAGCTTTCGAACCAGGGTCTGTTGCAAAATGTAGTCTTGATCGACTTCAGGCAGGTTCATCAGGGCAGCAAGAGATGCAAACGTGTCGTCAGCAAGGTCGCGACTAAGGGAATCAATCACCAGTCGGCGATAGCCATGGTGAGCGGAGCTTCTTCCAGCGGGATTGATCCCGCCGAAACCGACGATGACGGGAAGGCGTGACAAATTCCGCTCCTGCAAGTTAGATAGACAATCTAGGGAAATTGTACGCTAGCAAGGGTCCGGTGTCTCGGCACTGTGGTCAGATTTAGAACTCTTTCAAGAAGTTAATTGAACAGGATGTTGATTCTGATTTGATTCAGCAAGGAACGCTCAATTGGTCTCCAAGTTTGAGTGTTCTGGGCTAGGGAGTGCCATTTTCCGGTTGGGCAGAAGGCGTTTAGAGTTCTTTGTCCCGTTTCTTCCGTCCCTCCAGGCTACCGGTAGCACATCCCGCTCGTTCTCCGCGTATCAGGAGTTCTAGATTGTGAGTGGTCGCAAAGGGCTCTGCCATGGCGGCGTTTGGACTAGCTAGACCATCTCAATCGCAATCGCCGTTGCTTCGCCGCCGCCAATACAAAGCGCTGCAACTCCGCGTTTCTTGCCCAACCTTTTAAGAGCATACATCAAAGTCACAATAATTCGTGAACCTGTAGAGCCAATAGGGTGTCCCTGGGCGCAGGCACCGCCGAATATATTGACCTTTTCAGGATCAAGACCAAGATCCCGAATCGCAGCCATCGTTACCATGGCAAAAGCCTCATTGATTTCAAACAGATCAACATCTGCAGTCGTCCAACCGACCTTTTCAAGAAGCTTCTCAATAGCTCCAACTGGAGCAATCGTGAATTCAGAAGGGTGCCGTGAATTGGTTGTGTGACCAAGAATCTTCGCCATAGGTTTCAGGTTGTGATCCTTCACTGCGGATCCGCTCGCCAATACCAGTGCCGACGCTCCATCAGAGATCGAGCTTGAGTTAGCGGCGGTAACAGTGCCGTCTTCCTTAAATGCAGGACGAAGAGTCGGAATCTTCGCAAGGTTTGCTTTGCCTGGCTGTTCGTCAAATGTGACCACGGATTCCCCGGCGCGACTCTTGATGGTGACCGGCACAGTTTCGTCCTCAAGAGCGCCATCTTCGATCGCTTTTTGGGCTCGAGTTAGAGACTGGATTGCAAAGGCATCCATGTCTTCTCGCGTCATCTGGTATTTGTCCGCCATGTCCTGAGCGAAAGAACCCATCAATCGACCGGTTTTGGCGTCTTCCAGGCCGTCTGTAAACATACTGTCGTGGACTTCGGTATGTCCCATTCGATAACCAGAGCGCGCTTTCGGCATCAGATAGGGAGCATTACTCATGCTTTCCATACCGCCAGCAACCATCAGGTCGTTGGTGCCTGCCTTGATCAAATCATGGGCGAGCATGGTTGCTTTCATACCGGAACCGCAGAGTTTGTTAATCGTTGTGGCGCCTGACTCGACGGGGATCCCAGCATCGATTGCAGCCTGTCGAGCCGGGCCTTGGCGCAGTCCCGATGGCAGCACGCAGCCCATGATGATTTCTTGAAGCTGCGCAGCTTCTAAGCCACTGCGGGCAATGGCATCTCGAATAGCAGTTGCGCCGAGTTCTACGGCGGAAATGGATTGTAGGCTACCTTGAAAGCCACCCATTGGGGTGCGGGCGCCGCTGGCGATATATACGTCGGTCATTGTTTGGTTCCGTTTAGGCGAACTGTGGTATGAGCATCAAGCGAATTGCTGAGTAAGCAATCGCCACTGCTGACGCTGCACATTCAGTTCGAGTTCTAGTTCATGTAGTTTGTTGGCGATTTCAGTTTCTTCCCAGCGGCGTCGCAAATCTGCGCGCTTTAAGTCCATCCAATGCTGACGCAAGTGTGACCATTCATTGATCTTAGTGACCAGTTGCTCGTATTCGTCATCAAGCAGTGCGAGCCACTTTTCGGTATTGTTTGTATTGAAGCTGCGAAGTTTTTCTGTGGCAGTTTTAAGCTGCATAGCGGCGAGGCTTTTTTCAATAAGCTCTGGCGCTGCGACTTTCAAATTTGAAGCTAGGCGGCACTTTGCCAGTGTTGCTATCAACCATTTAGATGGATCAAAGTGATACCAGCGGATGCCGTTTCGATAGTCCCATTGAAAGGTATGGTGATAATTGTGGTATCCCTCGCCGTAGGTCAACATCGCGATAATGGCATTATCCCGAGCTGAGTTGCGGTCGGAGTAGGGTTGGTGTCCCCAAAAATGGGCCAGAGAATTGATAAAGAAGGTCGTATGGTGAGAAATCACCAACCGTAAAAACCCTATCAGTAACAGACCACCCATTGGGTCACCTGCGAGGGCACCAAGTAGCAGAGGCATGCCGACGTTCATCAACAGCACCAGTAACCAGTAATATCGGTCTTGCCAGGCAACAATTGGATCACTTTCCAAATCCCTAACGTTTTCGAAGTCAGTTTGAGCTGCTGGATAATCTCTCAACATCCAGCCGATATGTGAATACCAGAGTCCCCGGCGAGCAGAATAGGGGTCTAGCGCTTCGTCGTCCGTATGGCGATGGTGACTGCGGTGGTTGGACGTCCAGACCCGAATAGAATTCTGAATGGAAAGGGCGCCGCCAAGAGCGAACAGAAGGCGAACCAAAAAGTGTGCTTCGTAGGCCTTGTGAGACCAGAGACGGTGATAACCAGCGGTGATAGACAGGCCATTCCAACCTAAAATAATGACAAAGCCTACCCACAACCAAGCCTCATATCCGTGTGTGAATCCGTGCCATGGCACGGCAATGGCCGCGACTAGGAGAGTTCCAAACAGGACCGCGCAGACATCCCAGCGTATTTTAGGTGCGTTTTTCGTCAATTTTTTCGGCATAGCGATCCACTATCTATTTGTGATTGAAGCCCGATGGGGGGATCCTATGAGAGGGCCGTGCCGAAAGCAAACACCAGTTGAGGCTTATGTTATTCTGCGGCCTCTAATAAATTGACGAGGACGTCGAAATGTCATCAAAAGCAGAAGCCGCATTGGCAATTTTTAACTCCTATGCCGGAGAAGAAGAAGGCGTTGGAGAGTGGTTTGTAGTCGATCAAGAGCGTATCAACCTCTTCGCCGATGCCACTATGGATCATCAGTTTATTCATATAGATCCCGAAAAATCTGCTGAGCTTTCACCCTACAAGGTCACCATTGCTCACGGATTTTTGACCTTGTCTCTAGTCGTGCATCTGGGTGGTAGTGTTCCAGCTAAGAAGCCAGAAGCCCTCGAAGGCGTTTATATGGGTGTCAACTACGGCCTGGACAAGGTTCGATTTCCAGCCCCTGTGCCGGTCAATTCCAAGCTCCGCGCCAGACATCGATTGATGTCCGCCGAGTTGAAAGGTCCTAATACCATTCAAGTGAAGCGTGAAGTGATCATTGAACTAGAAGGTTCTGACAAGCCAGTCTGTGTAGCTGAAACCCTATCCCGCTTAATGTACGGCTAACCAGCCACCTACAGCCTGTATTGGGGTCGGATCATTCGGCCTCGATACCCAGGCGGCAATGGCTCGCGCATCTCTTACTTTTCCTCGCTCTACATCCTCAGCAAACCCGTCACCCATACTCGTTAAAGGTCTGCTTACCATAGCTAGCACGACAAAATCGTGGCTTGTGACTCCCATTCCAAGTTAGGCGATGTGAACAACCAGTTCTTGGCCATAGGATTGTTCCGGATTGAAAGTAGCCACGTGTCGATCAGCCTCAGCCTTGAGAACAAGGTTACCGGGCACCTGGGTCGAAGGGCCTGGGGGTAAATGACGACTGGCTGGGTTAAAAAAGCCTCGCCACTCCTTTCCGTCAATCACGAACTCTGGCGTATACGCTGAGGCGCTATGGCCTAACCGTTGGTAGACTCTCTGGCGCTCGGAATAGCTTGAGTCGGAAAAAGTATCCTGCCTACCCAGGTAATTTCAGTAATCCACATGGAAGGCCAGGGGAATAAATGCGCTAAACACATCATCTTGCTGTTTGAGTGCCGAGAGCCAACGGTCTGCCGGTGGACAACTGGAACGCCCTTCAGAGGTATAAAGCTCGATAATGGAAACCTGCTTGGCGACTGATTGGTAGACTTCGTTCGCCGCGATGTGCAACAAACAGCAGATTCAAATTCATTATTAGAATCAATTTGCCATTGTTCAATTGTTCCCTAACCTAATGTTTTCCCAAAAAGTGAAGTCTCTGGTTAATAGGATTGGTAGAATGCAGAAATTGTCACATTAAACGTTTCGCTGACTTCTGGAGCCGCTATGACCGTTATCAAAAAAGAAGATTTGATTCAGAGTATTCAGGACGCTCTGCAGTACATCTCCTACTATCACCCGAAGGACTTCATTCAGGCCGTGAACCAGGCTTATGAGCGAGAGGAATCCAGTGCGGCTAAGGATGCGATGGCGCAGATCCTGATTAATTCGCGTATGTGCGCTGAAGGTAAGCGGCCGATCTGTCAGGACACGGGGATTGTAAATGTCTTTATTTCTGTGGGTATGGATGTGCGTTTTGAGACCGATCAGTCACTCGAAGACATGATTAATGAAGGCGTTCGCCGAGCCTACCTGCTGCCAGACAATGTGCTCAGAGCCTCGGTTCTCTCAGATCCCGCTGGTAAGCGGATCAACACCAAAGATAATACGCCGGCCGTGATCCACACAGAATTGGTGCCTGGCAACATCGTCGACATTCATGTGGCGGCCAAAGGCGGCGGCTCTGAGGCCAAGTCCAAGCTTGTGATGTTGAATCCTGCCGACAGTATTGTCGATTGGGTGCTAAAAACCGTACCGACCATGGGTGCCGGCTGGTGTCCGCCAGGCATGTTGGGACTCGGGATTGGTGGTACTGCTGAGAAGGCGACCTTGCTGGCTAAGCGATCCTTGATGGATCCCATTGATATTCATGAACTGATGGATCGTGGCCCTTCTAATCGAGTCGAAGAACTCAGGCTCGAACTCTTTGAGAAGGTCAATCAGCTCGGTATTGGCGCCCAGGGCTTAGGGGGTTTAACCACAGTTCTAGACGTCAAAATTATGGATTTTCCAACCCACGCGGCGAACCTGCCGGTGGCGATGATTCCCAATTGTGCAGCAACTCGCCATGTTCACTTCACTCTCGATGGTGCCGGCGAAGCACAACTGCCTGTGCCCAAACTTGAAGATTGGCCACAAATCACCTGGGAAGCCGGCCCCAATTCTCGTCGAGTCAATCTTGATACCGTCACACCGGAAGAAATAGCTACCTGGAATCCGGGTGAGACACTGCTGCTGTCTGGCAAAATGTTGACCGGTCGCGATGCAGCGCATAAGCGAATCCGGGACCTTTTTGAAGAAGGTAAAGGGTTGCCCGAAG
>JBLHQQ010000124.1:0-7668 GCA_047625245.1 Candidatus Azotimanducaceae bacterium | reverse complement strand
GATTTAGTTCTTCTAGAGCCAGGTCGAGCATCTCCGTGAGGAGTTCAGGTTTATCTGGATAGTGGGCGATCATGCTCATGGCGACCGCGGAAGCTTTTCTCTCGTTGGCTGCGTGATCACAGAGAAACTCATCGAAATTATCGAGAACCACCGCGACCCACTGATCGGCAGTGCTGGCCTTTAACATCTAAAACACTTCAGCAAAGAATCGAGCAATTTCCTCAACTTCTTCAAGGCAAACCTGATGCCCCATAGGGTAGTCATACCATCGAACGTCATATCCAAGCCTAATCAAATTCTCCCGCGAGGTTGCTGCGCGCATGATCGGAATCATCGGATCCATGGTGCCATGGGCCATCATGATGGGAATGGCGAGGTTCGCGTCATTGCATTCGCTTTCGGTAGCCGAGACATCATGTAGGTAGGTGGAAAGAGCTAAGACACCGCAAAGGCGTTGGTCATACCTTAGTGCTGTGGCAAGAGCAATGACGCCGCCCTGAGAAAATCCAGCTAGTAATATTCGCTCGGAGGCAATGCCCCGGGCTATTTCATGTTCTATAAACTCAACGATTTGTTGGCTTGAGCCTACAATGTCGTCACTTCCAGAGTGCTCTGAATGGGGTACAAAGTCGTACCAAGCTCGCATTTCTTCTCCATTATTGATGCTGACTGGACGAACTGGGGCATGGGGGAAAATAAAGCGGATGCCATGATCATCGGGTAAATGAAGTTCAGGGACCAGCGGTTCAAAGTCATGGCCGTCGGCACCGAGGCCGTGAAGCCAAATAACAGTCGCTGTCGCGGTAGCTTCAGGTTCTATTTCAATATGGGGTAATCGAGTATCGGTCATGGAAATCGTCTCATGCGGGAGAGCAGCATGATAACGGGCTGGATGATGTTTTCAACTTGTTGTGAGGCTACTTTTTTCTGAGCAGGTCGTTGCAGATGAGCTTCTTAAATTTCAGATCAAACTGTTCGTCGGTTACGTTTTCGCCAGTCGAGTCATCGCTTTGATTGGCAAGTGCGTCTGTTGGAACGTTTCCGGGGTTGGTGCTAATAATTCTTTTAGGCTATCCCAGGCTTCTATGGGGTCCTTGAACATGTCTTCTGCACCTCCTTGTACAGTAGATGGCGTTTGGAGAATAGCTTGGTTTTTGAAGGTTAGCAGCCAAGCGGTTGCTCCGTTATGAAGGATGTGACTAAATCAGGCCTCTATTCATTCTTCAATTCACTTTTCAATTTATTCTTCTATCTATTCCATATAAGGGGCATCACATGGGACCACTGGCTGGCATTAAGATTATTGAACTAGCGGGGATCGGACCCGGACCCTTTTGCGGCATGCTGCTGTCAGACCTTGGTGCCGAAGTCATTCGAGTAGATCGGGCGGGAGGAAGCAGTAATAGACCTAAGGATGTGTTGACTCGAGGTCGGAAGTCCATTGCGGTAAATTTGAAGAGTGCCGAAGGCAAAGCGGTGATTCTTAAGCTCTGTGAATCGGCTGACGCCCTATTTGAGGGCTTCCGTCCAGGGGTGACGGAGCGTCTGGGTCTAGGCCCTGAAGATTGTATGGCGGCCAATCCAAAGCTTGTTTATGGCCGAATGACGGGTTGGGGCCAAGACGGACCCATGGCTCAGGCTGCCGGACACGATATCAACTATATTGCACTATCGGGTGCATTGAGTGCGATTGGTCGTCAGGGGGAAAAACCTGTGCCGCCATTAAATCTGGTGGGTGACTTTGGTGGTGGAGGCATGGTGTTGGCGCTCGGCCTTGTAAGCGCCATGCTCGAGGCTCAAAAGTCAGGCAAAGGCCAGGTGGTCGATACAGCGATGGTGGATGGTGCAGCGATACTGATGTCCATGTTCTATTCCATGTCAGCTGTAGGGGCAATGAGTCCAGAACGTGGTACTAATTTGCTCGACACCGGCGCCCATTTCTACGACGCCTATGAAACAAGTGATGGAGGTTATATTTCGATTGGTTCTATTGAGCCTCAGTTCTATGCATTGTTGATCGAGAAGGCTGGCCTGGATGCGGAAGAATTTTCTGCCCAGATGAACCGGGAACGTTGGCCTGAGTACAAAGAAAAGCTCACGGCAGTGTTCAAAACCAAGACCCGGGACGAATGGTGCGAGTTGATGGAAGGCACAGATGTTTGTTTTGCGCCAGTTCTATCTATGACCGAAGCGGCAGAACATCCCCATAACAAAGAAAGAGGCACCTTTACAGAGTTGGACGGTGTATTGCAGCCTTCCCCAGCGCCAAGATTTTCTCGGACCAGCCCTGCGGTGACCCATGGTTCCCGCTTTCCCGGAGAAGATACTGCACTTGTGCTAAAGGACGCCGGTTATTCAGAAGCCGATATCAGCACACTGGTGAATAGTGGAGCAGTTTCGCTTGCGATAAACTAACCAGATCGTTTGAGGGGGCAAAAAATCCGCAAGATCATTAGCTTTTGACGTGAAACTGAGGCGACTCAGCAGCATGTCTGGCAGCGAAATGTATTAATTCTGTAGGGCTTTCTTATATTTTTGTTGAGTTTGTTGTAGAATATTCGATTCGGAAATCGGTGGATGCCTGACGATGTAATTGCGTCATGTGCTCTATTAGCCTAAAAAGCTTATGAAGTATGCTTTGGCCGAGATAGTAAGAAAGAACGGTTAGTTTCCGAATAGGCAGGTGTGGCCTACTCGTAACCAGTGTTCAACGAACCAGATTATAGGTAAACCTCATGAGCGTAGAACTACTTGATACTACCCGTTTTCACGGGTTTAGAGTCAGGCGTCAAATCGCCGGGAAAACTTTCCAAGAATACTTTTCTCTAAAGGAAAATGGTAAGCGTCTGCGCGGAGAACGGCGTGCAAAGGTTAAGCAGCAGGCTGAAGATCGTGATGCGGTACTAGCGAAACAGCAAGCAAAGGCAAAGGCAGAAGCAGCAAAAACTGCACTGTTTGACAAAGATGGCAAGGTGCGCGGAATTCTGTTCAGAATGAAGACAGAGAAGAGCGGTACCCGAACTCCAGTTTTCCAAATTGGTATTATGTCTGCCAAAGCAGGAAAAATAGTCAACACCACGGTTTCTATTAATCTGCATGGGCTGAGTGGCGCATGGGATAAAGCGGTCGACTTCTATATCGATCACAAGAAAATTTCAAAGCGGTCGGGGACCTACAAGCAGCTTCTAAAAGCCTGTCCTTCTAAAGCGCAGTTGGAAGCGATGAAGCGCAAACGCAAGAAGAGAAAATAGCCAAAGCGAAAAAAAGAGACTTTAAAGTCTCTTTTTTTTCGCCTGATGGTTTTGATGGTATGGTCAGTGACTCGAAATTGTAGGGGTTTTAAGCCATGAGTTATCAGCCTGAGTTTGATAGAGCAAAAAATGATCCTGAAGGCTTTTGGCTTGAACAGGCCAAGTTAATCGATTGGTACAAAGCCCCTGAGATCGCTCTAACAGAATCGAAAAGCGGTATCACTAACTGGTACCCGGATGGCGAGCTGAATACCGCATACCTTGCTCTTGATTATCATGTGAAATCTGGCCGCGGTGATCAGCTTGCGCTTATCTATGATTCTCCTGTGACCAATTCTGTCCAGAAATTCACCTATTCCGAGCTGACAGATCGAGTGGCGCGATTCGCTGGGGTCCTGCAGAACCTCGGCGTTGAGAAAGGTGATCGGGTTATCATTTATTTACCGATGATTCCTGAAGCGGCTATCTCGATGCTGGCCTGCGCTCGAATCGGTGCTGTGCACTCCGTGGTGTTTGGCGGATTTGCGGCAAAGGAGCTAGCAACTCGAATTGATGATGCATTGCCGAAGGTTATTGTCTCTGCAAGTTGCGGCATCGAGTTTTCTAACGTCATCCCTTATAAGCCTCTCTTAGACGAAGCCCAAGCGCTTGCGAGCCATAAGGTGAGCGACGTGGTGTTGCTGCAGAGGGAACAACATGCCGAAGTTTTAGACGGAAATTATCGCGATTGGGCGGCATTGTTCGGCGCGGCCTCGGCAGTTGATTGTGTGCCGGTCAAAGCAACGGATCCCCTTTATATCCTTTACACCTCAGGCACGACTGGAAAGCCGAAAGGTGTTGTACGGGATAACGGTGGTCATGCGGTTGCGATGCGTTACTCGATGCTGGCTGTTTACGACGTTGAACCCGGAGACGTGTTTTGGGCCGCATCAGACGTGGGCTGGGTCGTCGGGCATTCATATATCGTTTATGCGCCTTTGATTACCGGTTGTACGACAATATTATTTGAAGGAAAACCCATCAGAACTCCTGATGCCGGCACCTTCTGGCGCATCATTGAAGACTATAAGGTCAAGGTGTTCTTTACTGCACCCACGGCTTTCCGTGCGATCAGAAAGGAAGATCCTGACAGCATTTTGTTGAAGAAATATGATCTGTCTTCTCTGAAAACCTTGTTTGTCGCTGGGGAGCGGACCGACCCTTCAACTTATCATTGGCTCGAAGAAATTCTAAAAGTGCCAGTGATCGATCACTGGTGGCAAACCGAGACAGGGTGGCCGGTCGCATCGGACCCAATGGGGTTAGAAGTTTTTGACGCCAAGGCGGGCTCTGCAAGTTTTCCTATACCAGGTTTTCAGGTGGAGATTATTTCCCCTGAAGGCGAGCCGATGGAAAACGGCGAAGAGGGTGATGTCGTGATTCGGTTGCCACTTCCTCCTGGATGTTTATCCACAGTTTGGGGTGATCATGATCGTTATACCTCGGCTTATTTATCTCAGCACCCGGGCTACTACCACACAGGTGATGGCGGTTTTTTTGATAGTGACGGTTATCTATTTATTATGGGTAGAACCGATGATGTGATTAATGTGGCCGGACATCGCTTATCGACGGGCGAAATGGAAGAGGTGGTTGCCTCTCATCCCGCGATTGCCGAATGTGCTGTTATTGGCGTTGAGGATGCGGACAAAGGCCAAGTTCCCGTTGGGCTGCTGATTGTAAAAGATGGCGCTAACCAGAACGTCAAGGTGCTTGCCGCCGAGTTGGTTGCTTTGGTGCGCAAAGACATTGGCGCCTTTGCGAACTTTAAACACACAGTTGTTGTGGATCGACTACCGAAAACCCGGTCAGGAAAAATCTTGCGTAAGGTCATGCGGGCGATTGCTGATCGTCGACCCTTTGATCCCCCTGCAACGATTGATGACCCAATGATACTTGAAGAAATTAAGAGCGCATTTGTCGAAGCGGGAATCGGCTTGATTGCAAAGGAGCTATAAGCGAAAACTGTCCTAATTACTGGTGCTACCTCAGGCTTTTGAGCAGTATCTACCAGACGGTTTATCCTTGAAGACTGCAAGGTCATTATCAGCCTGGGTGCTGCTTAACAATGCAGGCCTGACGCTAAGTATATTTAGCGCAGATGTAGTGGATCTCAATCAGTGGGAGGTAATGCCTGTCGCCCAGGCCTGGTCGCCCTTTTACGGTGCATCGCGACCATGGATAGATGATTGTCCGTGTCGGAGTCTGGTATTACCTGTATACTTAGGCTAACTCAAAAATTTTGAAGTCCCATGATTATTGTTCACGGCATGTTCCCGATAAAACCCGAGCTTCGTCAAGAAGCCCTCGAGTTGATGCGTCTGATGTCCGTCGCAAGCCGCGTTGAGTATGGTTGCGTCAGTTACGAATTTTATGCGGGTATCTCTGACCCGAACACCTTTTTGCTCTTCCAAGAGTGGGAAAATGTTGATGCACTACAGGGGCATTTCCAGACCGATCATATGGAAGACTTTCTCAAGTCCTTGCCAGACGTACTCAATGGCGAGGTGATGACTCGGCGCTACGAAGTTCGTAGTACTGATGAACTCGACTATGAGGACGACGAAGCCTTATCTGAGTTCGAACATGAGCATTCAGGTGACGGTGACCAGTACAGAGAAAAAATCGTTCACTAATCTTAGCTCATTGAAGGCTGGTCATAGCCAGTCATGTTCGTTGGTTCCTTATTCTAGGAACCCCATAGTACAAACTTAAGACGAAATTTAGGACAAGATTTCGAGCACTGACTCTGGTGGTCGGCCAATTATTGCCTGATCATTGGCGACAACAATGGGGCGCTGCATTAGAATCGGGTGAGCGATGATCTCATCAATGAGTTTTGCATCTGACCAATTTGGCATATCTTTTTGAAACTCCGCTTCACCCGTTCTGACAATGTCGATGAGCGGAACCCCCAACTTGGCGCTGATGTCCTTTAATGTGTCGGCATCTGGTGGTGTGTCTAGATAGGTCACAACGACCGGCTTGTGGCCATTTTCTTCCAGTAACGCGAGCGTCTGGCGAGATTTAGAGCATCGTGGATTGTGGTAGATTGTCACGTCCGTCATGGGTCGACTCTGCAGAGTTAGGCGGTAATTTTATGGGAACAGGGTTAGGTATGGAAAGCTTATTGAATGGCAAGCTGCGGCGATTGTGGGATTTTATTCGTTACCTGCAAAAAAGCTTTGCTGAGGACAACTGTCAAAGCACTGCGGCAGCGCTTACCTATCAAACGTTATTTGCCCTAGTACCGAGTTTGTCCATCGCCTATTTAATCTTCGAGAGTTTCAGTTCATTTCAGGGGCTAAGCCAACAATTCGAAGAGTTTATTTTCTCCAATATCGTCCCTGAAAATGCTGGTGTCGTTCAAGAATACCTGGTTTCATTTTCTAGCCAGACTCGAAACTTAAGTATTCCGAGCGGCCTTATGCTACTTCTCACCGCTTTTTTAATGTTGTTTACGATTGAAAGTACCTTTAATCAAATTTGGCAAGTTCGCGAGCCTCGTCATGGTGCTCAGAGATTCTTGATGTACTGGGCTGTGCTTACGCTGAGTGTGCCCTTTGTAGTCGCGAGCATTTTCACAACAACGTACATCGGGTCTTTGCCTTTTATTAGTGATGTCTCGGAGTCAACTCGCGGCCTTCATTTTGTGCCCATATTGCTTGGGACAGGGCTCCTCACTTTGGTTTATGTCATTGTCCCAAACTGTTATGTCAGGGTGTCTCACGCTGCTGCTGGAGCAGCCTTCACTTCTGTGGCGTTTGAAATTTCAAAAGTATTGTTTACCGAAATTATGGCCAAGTCGAATCTTGAAGCGATCTACGGCACCTTTGCTGCGGTGCCATTATTCTTGATTTGGCTGTACATCTCCTGGACCCTGGTATTACTAGGTGCAGAAGTCGTCAAGAGCCTGGGTATTTATCGTTTTGAAGAAGAAGATGTTGAAGCGCCCCTCTTTCAGGTTGTATTGATACTAGAATTATTTTATCTCGCACATCGAAAGGGTGAAGTAATAAGGGATCAGGATATTCGCCAACATACTCGCCGCATTCATCTGGAACTCTGGCCGGAAATTAAAGCGCAACTGATGGAGATGGGGTTGATTCGAAGCCTCGACCGAGGTGGCATGATATTGGCGAAGGATCTGAATGAAGTGTCTGTATGGGATTTGTATCAAACATTGAATTGGCGGCTCCCACCAGACATCAAGGGTGAGCATGCCTGGGAGAAAACCCTTTCGTCGCAGTTTTCAGAGCTTTATAAGAGAAGTTCAAATGATTTACAGGGTGATTTGGAAACCTTATTCAAGGAGGGGCGCTAAGTGAAATTGGGAAAGGAATTTGTACTCATGTTGTTTTGCTCTATATTTTTGGGG
>JBLHQQ010000123.1:0-7740 GCA_047625245.1 Candidatus Azotimanducaceae bacterium | reverse complement strand
GGTCTCGAAGACGCGGCGACATTGATCGAAATGGCGGAAGAAGAAAACGAAGAGAGTTTACTGGATGATGTCCAGGTAGAACTTAAGGGGCTTGATGCGCAACTTGCCAAGCTAGAATTTCGCCGAATGTTCTCCGGTGAGATGGATCCCAATAACGCCTACCTTGATATACAGGCAGGCTCCGGCGGCACAGAAGCCCAGGATTGGGCAGAAATGCTGATGCGCATGTATTTGCGCTGGGGTGAGGCCAAGGGCTTCAAAACCGATGTGGTGGAAATCACGGATGGGGATGTGGCGGGTATTAAGGGCGCTACGCTTCATTTTGAAGGCGACTATGCCTATGGTTGGTTGCGAACCGAAACTGGCGTGCATCGCCTGGTGCGAAAATCCCCCTTTGATTCCAGCAGTCGCCGGCATACTTCTTTTGCATCGATCTTTATCTCGCCAGAACTTGATGACGATATCGAGATTGAAATTGATATGAATGAAGTGCGGGTTGATACCTATCGCGCCAGTGGCGCAGGAGGTCAGCACGTCAACAAAACCGACTCCGCCATTCGATTGACTCACGAGCCCTCGGGTATCGTTGTGCAATGTCAGAATCAGCGCTCGCAACATAAGAATCGGGATCAAGCTATGAAGCAGCTCAAAGCCAAACTTTATGAAATGGAAGAGCAAAAACGCAAAGCCGAGATGCAGGTCGTCGAAGAGAACAAGTCCGATATTGGCTGGGGCAGCCAGATTCGTTCCTACGTTTTGGATTCAGGCCGCATCAAAGATTTGAGAACAAATATTGAAACGTCGAATACCCAGGCTGTGTTAGATGGCAGTCTGGATCAATTTATCGAAGCCAGTTTGAAGCAAGGTTTATAGCTCATGTCGGACAATGAAAATAGCGATACTCAAGGCGAGCCAGAAGAACACGAAATCATCGCCCTTCGCCGGGCGAAGTTAACGGCTCTTCGGCAAGCTGGTAATGCCTTTCCTAATGATTTTCGTCGCAAGGATCTGGCCGCGGCGTTAACAATTGCTCACGAGGATAAAAGTAAAGAGGAGCTTGAGAGCGAAGCCGTGCAAACGAGTATATCCGGCCGCGTGATGCTTCGCCGCGCCATGGGTAAAGCAAGCTTTGTGACATTGCAGGATGTAAGTGGTCGAATTCAAGCTTATATCCGCAAAGACGACGTGGGTGATGAAGCCTATGAAGGTTTTAATAAATGGGATCTAGGAGACATTGTCGCCATCACGGGTACTGTCATGAGAACCAACAAGGGTGAGCTGTCAGTCAAAGCTACTGCAGTGAAGATGCTGACCAAGTCTCTTCGACCGTTACCTGAAAAGCATGCGGGTTTAACAGATACCGAAGCGCGCTACCGTCAGCGATACGTCGACCTGATCGTGAATGAAGATAGCCGGGATGTTTTCATAAAGCGCGGCAAGATAGTCGACGGTATTCGTCGATACTTCCTCGATCGTGACTTTATGGAAGTCGAAACGCCGATGATGATGTCAATAAGTGGTGGTGCAACAGCAGCGCCATTTACAACCTTTTACAACGCGCTGGATACGGAAATGTATTTGCGGATTGCGCCTGAGCTAAATCTTAAGCGTTTAGTGGTTGGAGGCTTTGAGCGAGTCTTTGAAATCAACCGCTGTTTCCGAAACGAAGGTGTAGATACCAATCACAGCCCAGAATTCACGACCTTAGAATTTTACTGGGCCTATGCCGATTACAATGATCTGATGGATTTGACTGAAGAACTGTTTCGCGGCATCACACAATCCGTGCTTGGCTCAAGCAAGTTTATTTATAAGAAAACCGAGGTCGATTTTGGTCAGCCATTTAAGCGGATGACCATGGCAGAGGCGATTCTCTCCTTTAATCCGAATATCAAACCCGAACAACTCAACGACGATGCTGAGGCAAGAGCGCTTGCGAAAAAAGTTGGAGTTGAGGCGGAAGATAGCTGGGGCCTGGGTAGAGTTGTTATGGAGATATTTGAGGCGGTGGTTGAGGACAAGATCGAGCAGCCAATATTTATCACTCAGCATCCAACAGAGGTTTCCCCTCTGGCGCGCCGCAATAATGAAGATCCGGATGTGACTGATCGATTTGAATTGTTTTGCATGGGTAACGAGATCGCTAACGGTTTTAGTGAGCTGAATGATGCTGAAGATCAGGCCGAACGCTTTCGTCAACAGGTCGAAGCCAAGGACGCCGGTGACGATGAGGCTATGCACTATGACGCTGATTATATCACAGCCCTAGAGTATGGTTTGCCGCCTACTGCAGGAGAGGGGATCGGCATTGATCGCCTAGTGATGTTGTTGACCGATAGCTCTGCTATTCGGGATGTAATTCTCTTTCCTCACATGCGACCTCGCAAAGGCGCGTAAGTCGTGCCGGATATTCAACTGGGCGAGAGTTGGCTGAATCATCTTGGTGCAGAATTTGAAGCGAGTTATATGCAAGAACTGCGGGGTTTTCTGGCAGCGGAGAAGTCTGCTGGGAAAACCATCTACCCCACTTGGGCTGACATATTTAATGCCTTGAATACGACGCCTTTTGACAAGGTTAAGGTTGTGATCCTGGGTCAGGATCCTTACCACGGCCCTGGGCAGGCTCACGGCCTGTGCTTTTCTGTTCCAGCAGGGGTGAAACCACCGCCGTCGTTGCGAAACATCTATAAGGAAATCCAAAGCGATCTATCGGTTGCTGAACGACCAAATTCAGGAAATTTGCTGCCCTGGGCTGAGCAGGGAGTATTGCTGCTCAACAGTGTGCTTACGGTCGAAGCTCGTCAAGCAGCTTCCCATCAAGGCAAAGGCTGGGAGCTGTTTACCGACCAGGTGATTAAGGTGTTGTCTGAAGAAAGTGAGCACATCGTTTTTATGCTGTGGGGTAGCTATGCCCAAAAGAAAGGCCAGGTGATTAACCCAGCCAATCATCTCGTGCTAAAAGCGCCACATCCTTCACCCTTGTCTGCACATCGTGGTTTTTTAGGCTGCAAACACTTCAGTGTCTGCAACCAATACCTCATAGAACAGGGTAAGACGCCCATTGATTGGTTGGACCTTTAGTCGGTCTGAGCCGACTAGTCTGAGCTTTTCCCGTCATATCTACTCAGAATTAACGAGCAAATAACCAGCCACACCGTTGAGATCAATTCGACCGCAATCGATTCCGTGGCGAAGCCAGCCCCGTGCACCTGCCAGGCAAGTGTTCTAGCGAAAGCTGCGACTATGAAGAGCGCGGCGCCGGCCAGCAACCAACGAGGCGCAGCGTGATAAGCGCCCATAAAAATAAAGGCCGCAGCACAAAGGAAAAATGCTGTCATATCACCGAGTTGGGTGCTGAGGGCTAGCCCCTCTAACAATGGCATATTCAAATTGTTGACAGCTTGCTCCGGCTGAAGCACCAGTCCCACGCCGATGAGTAGCATTGGCAAGCCAGGGATCGCGGCGAGAATTCGTGTGATGGTTCTACCCATGGTCATTCCTTGTTGTTTTTTGTCTTGAAACATTGTGACATAGATCTTTGCAGAATTGATCTGTCCTGACACGACGCTGTCATTAGGGCGTTGATAGACTCGTTACACAACTACAGAGGATGGAGAGAGGAAAATGGGAGTACTAGAAATTGGAAAGACGCTGGTTGAAGCTGCGAGTCAGGGTCCGGAGAAAGAAAGTGCCTTTGTCGCGGTAGAACCTTATGCCGGGCATCGTGACGATCAGTTTATCGTGCAGTTCAGCATGGATCTCACTCCCAATGTTGGCGAGCGAATGCAACTGGTTGAGGTTGGGCTCTATACCGTGGCCAGTGACAAGATTACCTAGGAAGAATATCTGTACCTGATGTAAAAGAAAAAACCTTCTTTTACGGAGGTTTTTTTCGGAATCCCCACAGTGGTTTTATTAGAAGAACCTCGACACATTTGTCGAGGTTCACTCACCGATTAGCTTGCTAGCCGTCGCAATACGTAGTGCAGTATTCCACCGTTCTCGTAATAGGCGAACTCGTTCGGCGTATCGATTCGAATGCGAGCCTCAAAGGTCAGGTTCTCTCCATTAGCACGATTCACCGTCACCGCAACTTCCTTTTGGCCGACTATGACCGCTGGGATTGAATAGTGTTCTGTACCATCTAGCTTCAAACTCATCGCAGAATCACCGTCGCTAAACTGCAATGGCAAGATCCCCATGCCCACGAGGTTAGATCGGTGGATGCGTTCAAAACTCTGGGCAATCACGCTGCGTACGCCGAGTAATGCAGTACCTTTAGCTGCCCAGTCCCGGGAGGAACCGGTGCCATATTCCTTGCCTGCAATGACGATCAGCGGTGTACTGTCTTGTTCGTAACTCATTGCTGCATCGAAGATCGAAGTCACCTCGCTGCTTGGAAAGTGTGTTGTCCAACTGCCTTCTGTTCCTGGAGCGAGTTCATTTCTCAGGCGTACATTGGCGAAGGTACCTCGCATCATCACTTCATGGTTACCGCGGCGAGAACCGTAGGAGTTAAAATCCTCGGGTGCGATTTGCCGGTCTTCGAGATAGACGCCCGCGGGACTCTGTTTCGCAATCGCGCCGGCGGGAGATATGTGGTCTGTGGTGACGCTATCCGCGACTTTGACGAGGCAGCGGGCATCAACAATCGGCATCACCTCAGGCACCTCATGGGTCATGCCATCAAAGAAAGTTGGCTTGCGAATATAGCTGGAGTCAGGCCAGTCATATAGATCGGCTTTTTTAACTGGCAAGGCATTCCAGGTTTCATTGCCGGAGTAGACATCGGCATAGCGGCGGTTAAACATTTCGGGGTTGATGGTTTTCGTGATGGCAGCCTGAATTTCTTTACTCTCGGGCCAAATATCTTTTAGGTAAATATCCTTGCCATCCACTCCCTGACCAATTGGATCCTTGTACAGGTCAACATTCATATTGCCGGCAAGCGCATAGGCCACAACCAGAGGTGGGGATGCAAGGTAGTTGGCGCGCACATCCTGATGAATACGCCCCTCAAAGTTTCTGTTTCCCGAGAGTACTGAGGTGACAAGTAAATCACCGACTCGAACGCCGTTTGAGATTTCCTCAGGCAAGGGACCGGAATTACCAATACAGGTGGTGCAGCCGTAACCAACAAGGTAGAAACCTAAGCCTTCTAAATCTTCCATCAGGCCGATTTCGGTCAGATAGTCGGTGACGACCTTAGAGCCCGGCGCGAGGCTGGTTTTCACCCAGGGTTTTGTTGCAAGCCCCAATTGTCTGGCCTTTCGCGCCATCAAGCCAGCGGCAATCAGAACCGCCGGGTTGCTGGTATTAGTGCAGCTGGTAATGGCGGCAATGACCACGGCGCCGTGTTCTAAATCAAAGGTTTGACCAGCGTAGTTCACCCTGACGGCACCGGTGGTAGCGTCGGTTTTCGGCGCGCCGCCTTCGTTATCAAAATCCGTACTACTGGGCACCAGGCTTAGGTCTTTAAATTCTTTGAGCACTTGATCGAAATTAGTTTTAGCATCCGTTAGTGCAATGCGGTCCTGAGGGCGTTTGGGTCCTGCCAAAGACGGCACGACGCTACCCAGGTCTAGCTCTAGTACTGCCGTGTAATCGGCTTCCACGTCAGGGTTGTGCCACAGGTCTGTTGCTTTGCAATATGCTTCAACCAGCGCCAGTGTGTTGTCATCCCGGCCTGTGAGTCGCAAGTAATTAATGGTTTCCTGATCAATAGGGAAAATGCCACAGGTAGCACCATATTCCGGAGCCATATTGGCAATGGTGGCGCGATCCGCTAAAGAAAGGTTTTGGATGCCAGCGCCGAAGAACTCAACGAACTTACCCACCACGCCATAGGCTCGTAGGATTTGCGTTACGGTTAGCACAAGGTCTGTGGCCGTAGCACCTTCCACCAGTTTGCCGACCAAACGCATCCCAACAACTTGTGGGATTAACATGGTAATAGGCTGACCCAACATGGCAGCTTCGGCTTCGATACCTCCCACTCCCCAGCCGAGCACACCAAGGCCATTGATCATGGTGGTGTGGGAGTCCGTTCCGACCAAAGAGTCGGGATAGGCTTCTAGTTGGCCATTCACTTCTTTGGTGAAAACGCCTCGAGCCAAGTATTCGAGATTCACCTGGTGCACGATACCCGTTCCGGGGGGTACAACGGCAAAATTCTGAAAACTTTCTTGTCCCCAACGGAGAAATTGATAGCGCTCGATATTGCGCTGTATCTCGATGGCCGTGTTGTCTTCAAATGCCTCATCGTTGCCAAAATGATCGACCATCACCGAGTGGTCGATGACCAGTTCAACGGGGTTCAGGGGATTAATCTTTTTCGGATCTCCACCGAGAGCCACCATTGCGTCTCGCATGGTGGCGAGATCTACGATGGCTGGTACGCCGGTAAAATCCTGCAGAAGCACTCTGGCCGGGACGAAGGCAATCTCTTTGTCGGGTTCAGCCTGTGGGTCCCAGTTTGCTAGCGCTTCGATATCATCGTCAGTGACAAAGGTTTCATTGCCATGTCGAAGCAAGTTCTCCAGCAGGATTTTCAGAGAATAGGGTAATCTGGCGGTTGGAAAGTCCAGGTGCCCGGAACCGTAGACTCTGTAATCAGTACCATCTAGATCGATGTTGGTGGGTTTTGAGTAGCGTGTGGACATGTCGTGACTCCGGTGACCTGCTGAGTCCTTAAGCTTACAAAAGGGCTATTTGATTTGCCAATCGAGCTTTGGACTATCGATAGTTCAAATTGTAGCTGGCGAGGAGTTGCAGCAGAAACTCCATAACGACTCTGATTCGAGCCTGTTCGGCAATGTCTTCGTGAACCGCGAGCTATCGAATCCAACAGTATATGTTGGAGCGAAACCTGTTCGGCCGGAGCCAAAGTGAATTCCAAGCATAGCAGTTTAAGTTTGCAGATATGTTATTTGCAGGAGTATCCCCAGGAGCGCTATATTCGCGATACGCGGGTGCACCAGATACTGGGAAGCACCCATGAAATTATGCGGCTGATTGTATCGAGACGATTACTCTCGATGGCCGATCCTGAAGCAATTTTGTAGATGATATACCTATGAGCAGTTTTTCCGTTCTCGATCTCGCGCCCATCGTGCAAGGTAGTAATGCCACTGAGTCCCTAGGCCACTCTCTCGATCTAGCGCAGCATGCAGAAGCCTGGGGCTTCAATCGTTATTGGGTTGCTGAGCATCACAATATGCGCGGTATCGCGAGTTCTGCGACTGCGGTTGTGATTGGCCATTTGGCGGGAGGAACGAAAACCATTCGTGTTGGTGCCGGTGGCATTATGCTGCCGAACCATGCGCCGCTGATGATCGCGGAGCAGTTCGGTACTCTCGCGTCACTTTACCCCGATAGAATTGATCTTGGCCTTGGACGAGCGCCGGGAACTGATCAAATTACCATGCAAGCCCTGAGGCGAACGCTCACTGGGGACGTGCAAGATTTCCCCCGTGATGTCATGGAACTGCAGTATTACCTGAAAGAACCAGTGGATGGCCAGAGGGTGATTGCAACGCCTGGTGCTGATACCAACGTTCCGCTTTGGATACTGGGCTCCAGTCTGTTTGGTGCTCAGCTTGCCGCGATGATTGGCTTACCCTTCGCCTTTGCCTCGCACTTTGCACCAGCCCAAATGGATGCAGCCATTCAGATCTATCGTGATACATTTAAGCCTTCAGAACAATTGAGCGAACCCTATGTCATGTTGGGTTTCAATAT
>JBLHQQ010000122.1:0-7787 GCA_047625245.1 Candidatus Azotimanducaceae bacterium | reverse complement strand
TGGAGATGTGCGACATGTTCCATATCCCGATCGTGAATTTGCTCGATGAGCCTGGTTTTATGATCGGTCCCGATGCTGAGCAAGCCGCGACAATCCGCTACGGCATGAGTGCCGTCGCAGCAGCTGTTCAGTCGACGGTGCCCTGGGCGACTGTTGCCGTGCATAAATCCTTTGGCGTGGCGTCAGCGGCCCACTTTGCGCCTAACACCTATAAGTTGGCCTGGCCATCCTATGAAATGGGTGCACTGCCAGTAGAAGGCGGTGTCGCTGTGGCTTTCCATAAAGAGATCGCGGCGGCAGAAAATCCCGATGAGAAACGCCGGGAATTAGAACAAAAATTGCTCGCCAATCGCAGTCCATTCCCGATGATGGAAAGTTTTGCGGTTCATGAACTGATTGATCCTCGGCGAACACGTAGCAAGTTGTGTCGATGGATCGACTGGATTGAGCCGAATCTGGAGCAACTCAAGGGCCCGATCACCTGGGGCATGCGGCCCTAGGAATGCTTTTTGTCTTCGAGCGGCCTATGTCTGGGTTATGATCACCGATTAGGATTGAAAAGCTTAGTGATGAATTTAAGACCGTTTTGCCTGACCTTCTTGCTACTGTTCAGCACAGTCGGTCTTGCCAACCCAATCAATACCGGTAATCTCGATGCGCGCCTTGTCAGTGTGCCGTCGCAAATTTCAGCGGGCGCAACCTTCACGTTATTGTTGGAACACAAGATCCGCCCAGGTTGGCACACCTACTGGGTGAATCCCGGGGATTCTGGCGCTGCCACCAAACTCACCTGGCGCGGCCCAGAAGGTTTTAAATTCAGTGAGATCGCCTGGCCCTATCCCGAGAGGATTCCTTATGGACCTCTTATGAACTATGGCTACCATGATCGAGTTGTGTATCCGATAGAGGTAACTGCCCCAGCTGCCCTTAGCGGTAATTCCGTGACCTTTGATCTTAAGGGTGAATGGCTGGTCTGTGCGGACGTCTGTATTCCAGAACGGGGTGAACTGCAGCTTACCGTTCCCATCGGACCAGAACTATTATTCAACTCAGCGAACCAGGCAGAAGAAACTGCTGCCCGCCAGCGCGTCCCCCAACTGCTCTCGATTGCGACTTCCGTAACGGCGCAAGATGACAAGTTCAGTTTATCGATTGAGATGCCGGGCCTGGATTCAGCCAGGGTCAAGTCCGTTCACTACTTTCCCTTTCATGAGTACCTTATTGACAATCCCGCTGAGCAAAAACTAACAGTGAACCAGTCTGGATTTGAGTTATTGCTGACCCCTGGGTATGAGTATAGTGATACCGCCAGCTTTGACGGCATTGTCGTGATCGAGGAGGAAGCTGGTGAATTGCGCACGACGGCTTTCGAAATTCAGTCCTCCCGATCCACCGGAGCCATTGGCGGCGCTGCCGAAGGCGGTATTTCTCTCGCAAGCGCATTAGTCTTTGCCTTTATAGGTGGCTTGATCCTCAACCTGATGCCCTGTGTGTTTCCAGTCCTATCGATCAAAATATTGTCGTTGTTGGGAGAGACTGCCCATTTGAAACGCCATGGCTGGATGTATGTTCTGGGTGTGGTGCTGAGTTTCATGGCGATTGCCGGGTTGCTGATTATTCTGCGGGCGGGTGGGGCTGAAATTGGCTGGGGTTTTCAGCTGCAGTCTCCATGGGTGGTTGGGCTACTGGTGTATTTATTCCTTGTAGTGGGTTTGAATCTGTCTGGTTACTTTGAGATTGGCACCAGCATGATGTCCTTTGGTTCAGGGACATTTTCCCAAAGTGGCTACAGCGGTTCCTTTTTTACGGGCGTCTTAGCCACGTTGGTTGCGGCCCCTTGCACAGCACCCTTTATGGCATCAGCGATCGGCTATGCATTAACTCAGAGCAACCTTGCGGCAATGTTGATCTTTGTTTCCCTCGGTCTCGGCATGGCTGCGCCTTACCTGGCACTTTGTTATTCGCCGGGATTATTAAAAAGACTGCCAAGGCCCGGCGCCTGGATGGAGAGATTTAAAGAGATATTGGCGTTTCCCCTTTATGGCTCAGCGGTTTGGTTGCTCTGGGTGTTGAGTCTGCAAACCGGTGCGACGGGGGTTCTGATGATCGGCGCCGGCGCGGTGCTACTAACTTTTGCGATTTGGTTGTTAAAGCATTTGCCTGTCCGCACTGTGCCCAGGCTTAGTCTTCAGACGGTCGCGGGTTTGCTGATTGTACTGGTGTTGATCAGCCCGGCAGAACTTCAAACTGTTGCCGCATCGACCACTTTCAATGGTCAGACAGAGGTAAGCGAGTCCCAGAATTTTGAGTCCTACAGCGAAGCAAAGCTTGAACAGTATCGAACAGAAGGACCCGTCTTTGTCAATTTTACTGCAGCCTGGTGCGTGACCTGCAAAGTCAATGAAGCGGTAGCGTTATCAACGCCAGAGGTCATGAATCTGTTTGCCGAAAATAATATTCGATACCTAAAAGGCGACTGGACCAATGAAGATCCAGTGATCAGTCGAAAACTGGTAGAACATGGACGTAGCGGTGTGCCGCTCTATTTATTTTATCCGGCTGGCTCTAAGAACCCGACAGTATTGCCGCAACTGTTGACCAAGGACATCGTGTTGCGGGCGCTGCAAAACCTGTAGCATTGCGGCTTTCTTTGAGCAAGTGAGGTCTAGCATGCGAACCACGCTGGTGGACGAAGAAGGCAATCCGAAATACACCAATCGACTTATCGATGAAAGCTCGCCCTACCTAAAACAGCATGCTCACAATCCTGTGGATTGGCATCCCTGGGGTGATGAGGCGTTTGATTTGGCGCGCGCTAGTCACAAGCCTGTATTTCTTTCCATTGGTTATTCGACCTGCCACTGGTGCCACGTCATGGAGCATGAAAGCTTCGACAATGAAGAGATTGCGGGTTTCCTGAATGAGCACTTTGTCTCAATCAAGTTAGATCGAGAACAGCGGCCAGATCTTGACGAAATCTATATGACTGGAGTCCAAATACTGTCCGGCCAGGGCGGTTGGCCTATGTCGAACTTTATTACGGCTGATGCCAAACCCTTCTTTGCAGGGACCTACTATCCCCCAGCAGCGTTCCTCGAACTATTGCAGCAAATCAGTACGGTTTGGCATGAAAAGCATGAAGAAGTCCTCGCTCAGGCTGAGAAAATTTCCGAAAATATTGAGCGATATACAGCTGCTAAAAGCGACGTTACGGCCATTGAAAAAAATTTGATCGAAGTGGCGAGTGCCGAACTGCTGGGCCGGCTCGATGAAGCGCACGGAGGCTTTGGCACTGCACCAAAGTTTCCAAACGAATCTCAAGTACTTGCGCTACTAGAGGATCTGGATCGTCGTGATGATCCTGCCATCATGTCTGCAGCGGTCCTAACGTTGGATAAGATGTATCAAGGTGGAATTTTTGATCAAGTTGGCGGTGGATTTCATCGTTATACGGTCGATGCTATTTGGCTTGTACCTCACTTCGAAAAAATGCTCTACAACCAAGCACAGCTAATTCGTGTCTATGCAAAAGCGTATCAACTGACCTCCAACCCCGGCTATCGACGTGTGATAGATCGCACGATTTCTTATGTTTTGCGTGATATGACGGGTCGCGATGGCAGGTTTTACTCTGCCACCGATGCGGACTCCGAGGGAGAAGAAGGCAAATTTTTTGTCTGGCGCGCGGATGAGTTAAAAGCCTTGCTCGGTCACGACTATGATCTAGTTGAACCCCTCTATGGAGTGACAGAGTCTGGAAATTTCGAAGGCGCTAACATTTTCAATCTTGAGGATTCTCTTGAGAACTTTGCAGCGCAGCAAAAACTGTCGATAGAAACCCTGACTCTGCAGTTGGACAACATACATGAGCAGCTCTATCAAGCGCGAGAACTGCGACAACACCCTCTTCGTGATGAGAAGCACATTACTGCTTGGAACGGCATGATGATATCCGCTCTGGTACAGGTGGAAATCCTGACGGGCAACGGACAATTTTGCCTTCAGGCTCTTTCTGCCGCGGAGAGCCTTTGGCAGAAACACTTTGCTGCGGTTGATTCGGTTTTATGGCGAGTTGGCATGCAGGATGAAGTGTCGATTGCCGGTAATTTGGAGGATTATGCTTATTTCGCAGAAGCCTGTTTCCAGCTCTACATTGTGACAGCCGATGCCCAATGGAAGGCCCGGGGCATGACGTTGCTCGAACTGATGTTGGATCGCTTTTGGGATGAGCAGGAGGGTGGCTTTTTCTTTACCGAAGTAGGCTCAGAAGGACCCATGATTACACGGCCTAAAAGTCCGATGGATGGTGCGATGCCTTCCGGCAATTCCGTTGCTTTGATGGCGATGGTGTTGGCCTATGAAGCCTCCGGGTCGGCGCAAATCGAAGCGAAAATTAATGCTTTGGTGAGTGGGTTTTCGGGTTTGCTAATGACGTCGCCGTCGGCCTTCAGCTTTATGTTAACGGGGCTAAATCGTTTTCTAAATGGTTCAACGGACCCTGTCCAATGGGCTGCCGATGGCAACCTTAGAATTTGCACAAAACGGCAAGGGTCGACTGCGATCGTGAGATTTGAACTAGCCGATGACTGGCACATCAATGGCTCTGGATCGACTAATAGCGACTTGATTCCAACAAACATATCCGGAGGGGGCGCGGTCGAGTTTCCGGCTACCGCGGAAGTAGCAGCGGCTTTTAGCGCCGCCCCTTTGCAGGTTTTTGAGGGTCAGTTCGAGATCATCGTTGCAGAACCGAGTAGTCTGCTCGAGGTGACGTTTCAGGCTTGTAATGATTCCGTTTGTCTAAAGCCCCAGACAATTATTCTCAGGCTGGGTGGATAGACAAAACAAAGCCGGATGATTCATACCATCCGGCTTTACCATTGAGTCGCAACCAGTCGATTGCTTAATCGTCTCTTTAGTCGTTTCTTTAATTAAGGATGGCGCTAGCCTGACCCTTAATAACTTCAGTGCCCGCTTCGTCGGTGGTGGATATTGCGATATCTGCAATCTTCTCACCATCTTCTTCACGAATTTCTGTAATCGTGGCTTTGGCCGTTAAGGTTGCGCCGGGAAAAACCTGGGCAGTAAATCGAACCCCATAGCTTTTCAATCGACCGTCACCGACATAGTTGGTGAGCATTCTGCCGGTCATTCCCATCGACAACATGCCATGGGCAAAGACTGAAGGGTACCCAGCGATCTGAGTAGTGAAAATTTCATCACTATGCAGTGGGTTGTAATCGCCTGAGGTACCAGCGTACTGCACTATTTGCGTGCGAGATAGATTGCGACAAACTTCCTCTTCATAAGTATCGCCGACTTTTAGTTCGCTTGAATTTAATGCCATGTCTGCTTCTCCTATGCTGGGGTTGCGGGTTTTTCGGTTCGAACACCGACGCTTGTGGCTGTGACAACCAGTTCGCCGCTCTGATCATGATATTCCGTGACTGATTCGCTGAACATTAACTTGCCACCGCGACGCCCTTCCTTTTCCCAGGACTTTCCTGGTTTGCCAGTTGCAGTGAGGACATCACCAACTTTGACTTGCCGATGGTAAACATAGTGTTGTTCAGCATGCAGACCGCCGCCACCACCACCACCTTTGGACCCCTCACGCTTGGTAATACCCGTGGCTTCTTTCGCGGAACCAAACCATTCCTCGCCTATCTTCGGCCGAAGAAAGTAGTTGGGATCAAATTGTGCACTGGCTTGGACAAAAGTCGGAGGGGCTATAGTTGCGCCTGGCTCGGTCGTTTTTGCATAGTCAGCGTCGTAGTAAATTTCATTCGCATCGCCAATTGAGCGTGCGAACATCATGATGTGCCCGGCTTCGATCGGAAACTTATCTGCCGCCATGGTGGATCTCCCGTCTTGTTACTTTGAGTTTGTCTTGCTTAGAGTTGTCTTGCTTCTAGTACACAAGCAAGGATTGTGTTTGCGCAAATTGTGTTATCACGAACTGCGTATGCTGTGCTGTGATTAACTTACACTAGGTTTTGTTTACTCTGCAAACTTAATGTGAGTGACAAATTCACGCCGGTGGGGATATTTTTCTTGAGACAGTAGTGGCGGCCATGTAAGATTTGTAAGCCTCAAGATTTGTCAGGTTGGCGCTGAAAACTCACGCTCAGCTCTTAAAAGACGGCATAGAAACGTTACGGAAAAGCGTTGCGTAAAAGCTCTAAATCGCTTCATGTAATTTTGTATAAGTTTTTCATAACGAATTTGCTACAAGAATGAGAATAATAATTCCACTGCAACGGATGTTTTAAAAATATGTCTAGACCTGTCCGTATCGAATTCCCTAGCGCGCACTACTATGTCACGAGTAGAGGAATGAATGATAAGGCAGTGTTTCGCGATACCGAAGATCGAGCGGTTTTTCTCAACGTCTTAAGTGGCGTGGTAGAGCGCTTTGGTTGGCTCGTTCATAGCTATGTCCTGTTAGACAGTCACTACCATCTCGTTCTCGAATGTCCCCAGGCAAATCTTTCAAAGGGTATGCGCCAGTTGAACGGTGTGTACACGCAGCATTTTAATCGGCGCCATGAAGCAGATGGCCCTCTGTTCCAGGGACGCTTCCATAGTGTGTTGTTCGAAGCAGAAGAATATTTGGTTCCTCTTTGCCGCCACGCCGTTCTAAACCCCGTGAGATTAAAACTGTCCGGGTCAGCCCAGCAGTATCGATGGAGTAGCCATAGAGCCGTCGCTGGCCAAATTCAAACGCCGGGGTTCCTGCATGATGAGAAGCTACTCGGCAGTTTTGGCAAACGACCCAAAGACAGCCAAAAGAAATACCGGGACTATGTTAAGTTGGACTCGGGCGAAACATCACCACTAGATGCACGCTGTGGGCAGGTGCTGCTTGGCTCAGCTAAATTTCTCGCTGAAATGCAGCCTATTTTAAATGGCGAAAAGATGGCAAAGCGCGGGCCCAAGCGAGCTCAGCGTCGTCGCAGCTTGCCGGTGTTATTCAAAAATGTTGAGAATAAGACCCGGGCGGAACGTAACGCCCTGATTCGCAAGGCCCATATTGACCATTCCTACACCTTGATGGAAGTTGGCGAGTTCCTCGGCTTGCACTACACAACAGTCAGTAAAGTCGTTAACCGATAACCCGATTAACCGAGCTGGCCGTTAGCCTCCTTAATTGCGGTATATGCCTCTTTTCATCATCACAAAGCCTCTGTATGCTTCAGCCAATGATCAAACAAGCGGCCCTTCAGGGCTTAAGAATAAAAGTAGGAGAATGATTCGTGCATAGAACCGCTGGCAACTTGAAAAAAGAAGAAGAGGGTGAAGTTGATCTAACCCCTATGCTAGACGTGGTATTTATCATGTTGATTTTCTTCATCGTGACCGCTACCTTTGTGAAAGAGATCGGGATCGATGTGACGAGTCCTGATAAGAATCAGAATGTGAAGGATGCCGACAAGCAAAGCATTGTAATCCAGATTACTAGCCGCGATCGCATACAGATTCGAAACCGTGATATCGACAAGCGAGCCGTTCGAGCCAATATTGAACGCCTACATGCAGAAAGCCCAGATGCGCCAGTGGTCATTCAACCTCATCCTGAAAGCACCACTGAGACGATGATCCACGTCATGGACTCGGCGAGACAGGCAGGGGTTTACAACGTATCCATTGCGGCGACCTGACAACCGACCAAAACAGATAAGAGCCTCGCAAATGCGGGGCTTTTTTTTGCTTGTTTTGATAGAAAGATGATTAATAGATGATTAACAGAGCAACATTAAGGAAGTCGACATGGAACTGATTTTGAT
>JBLHQQ010000121.1:0-7824 GCA_047625245.1 Candidatus Azotimanducaceae bacterium | reverse complement strand
AGTTTACCTCAACTACCTCACCTAATCAGTAGACTTCTTGAATTCGGGCAACAGGATGGTTCTGACTCGCTGGTTGTTACGGCTGAAGAAAATAAATTTCCCGTCTTCAAAATAGGCTTTCATTCCCGCGGCTGTGGTTCTTCCGGAATTGTCATCAATGATGACCTTTTGATCAGTTTCGGCGTAGTCCGTCGCCGGATAAATCGTCAAACTTTCGGTCCTGATATTAATGAAATTACCTTTGGGGTCCGACTGTATCGCCATTACGTCTTCCCATAGCTCAACGATTTCATCTCGGAAAATGACCTTTGGCAGCACTCGACCATTTTTGGCGATGATGTCCCAGGGGTTTTCGCCAACTTCCGTAGCATAGAGCGTCATAACGGGTTGCATGAGGGTAGTGATGTCGGTGAGCGGGAAGTGGGTAAAGCGCTGGGCGTTGATTCGGTGCTGGCGAACGCCTGTTTTGGTGAACTGAGTGATCGTTGCATTGCGCATATACAGGTCAGGATCGTTTTTATTTACGCTCTGTGGATCTTTTACGCTTTGCTGATCTCGATCCAAAAACAGGTTGATGCCTGCTGCGAACATCAGCATAAATCCAGCCAGCAGTAAGGAGCGGCTATTCAACATAGAGTCTAGACTCGGGGTTATTAGCCCAGTGCAGTGTGATAAAGCCAAACCATATAGGCACACCAGGCCAGCAGCAAGAGCGCACCTTCTGGTCTCGTGATACGCGCAACGCTGCGAATACCATAAGCGAAAATTAAAACTGCTGTTGTCATGCCAGCCATCAGACCGTAATCGCGCCAGAAGACCTCTTCTCCCAGTACCGTCGGTGCAAGGAAACTTGGGATGGACAGGACTGTGAGGATATTGAAAATATTTGAGCCGACAATATTGCCAATGGCGAGATCAGTTTCTCCTTTCATTGCACTTGTCACAGAAACCACAAGTTCGGGCAAGCTGGTGCCTACAGCAATAACCGTGAGACCAATGAGCAGTTCACTGACACCCATCGACTTGGAAATAAAGACAACTGAGTAGACCAGTAGCTCCGAACTTAGCAGTAGGAATACCAGGCTGAGGACGAGAATAAAAATGGCTCTGGGCAGTGGTAACTGAGGAACTTCTCCCATATCCGCTAACTCGAGCACTTCTTCGGGTCGGGAGAGCTTACTGTCGAAGGCAATTCGTAATAAAAACAGACAAAGGACACCGACCAGAAGTATGCCGTCCCACATGGTGATTTCATTGTCGATGAGCACAAAACCAGCGCAAAGAGTTACGAACGCCATTATGGGCAGGTCGTGTCTCAGAACCTCGGGTTTAAAGTGGAGAGGCACGATCAGAGCTGTGATGCCCATAACCATACCCATATTGGCGATGTTAGAGCCGATTGCATTGCCGACGGCCAACTCCGGTTCGCCCCTCAAGGACGACGCAACGGCAACAAATATTTCAGGCGCAGAGGTTCCCAGCGCGACCACGGTAAGGCCGACCACCATCGGGGAAATATTAAGGTTTTTCGCTGTTGCGACCGAGCCAATCACAAATTGGTCGGCACTTTTGAACAAAACGAGAAATCCTACCAATAGTAGGACGCTGTAAAGTAGTAACATTACCCCTCTGGAACTGAACCGTATCGCAAGGGCGCCCATTTAAAGTGTAATCTCTTTGCTTTGCAAGGAAATGCAAAATTGGTGGAAGTAACGCAGGTTGGGTTGGGTCTAATAGAGTTGCGCTATTTCCCAATTTTGGTTGAAAATGGATGTGAGTCGGATAGATTTTTGTTATGACAGATAGTCACGTAAGAATTGATAATGTCACCTTCAGTCGAGGTTCGCGGAGAATTTTTGATGGCGTAAGCCTAGAAATTCCACGTGGCAAGGTGGTCGCTATAATGGGACCGAGTGGGTCTGGAAAGACAACGTTGATGCGTTTAATTGGTGGCCAGCTAAAACCAGCAACTGGAAAGGTGTGGGTAGAAGATAAGTGTGTCTCGACTCTCAATCGGGAGGAGATGTTCGGCTTGCGTCGAAATATGGGCATGCTGTTTCAAAGCGGTGCGCTATTCACTGACCTCTCGGCGTTCGACAACGTCGCATTCCCGCTGCGTATTCACACCGACATGCCGGAGGAAATGATTCGCGATCTGGTGCTGATCAAACTTCAGGCTGTTGGCCTGCGCGGCGCGAGTCAGTTGTTTCCATCGGAACTATCTGGCGGGATGAACAGGCGCGTGGCACTCGCTAGAGCCATTGCTCTGGACCCCGCAATGATTATGTACGATGAACCCTTTACCGGGTTGGATCCAATTGCCATGGGCGTTGTCGTACAACTTATTCGAACCTTAAATCAGGTGTTTGGCACAACCAGCATCATCGTCTCCCATGACTTGCAAGAAACCGCCAGTATCGCTGACATCATTTATGTAATTGCTGATGGCAAGCTAATAGGCGCAGGCTCGCCCGAGGAGCTATTCAAAGAAGAATCTCCTCGGGTTCAACAATTTATTAAAGGTTTGCCCGACGGCCCCGTACCTTTTCATTATCCGGCCCGGGATTTCAAAGAAGAGTTATTGGAAGGTGTTGACTGGTGATTTCTAGTTTAAGGCGCGTTGGCCAGCATGTGCTCCTACTACTTTCTGTGTTGGGGCGTTCGGGCGAAATTTGGTTTCAGGCAGTTTGGCGACGGCCTAGAATCGCTCATGCACCACTGTTGATGCGTCAGATCTATCAGTTGGGCGTGCTCTCAGTTGTGATTGTCGCCCTGTCTGGCTTTTCCATCGGTGCTGTGCTTGCACTTCAGGGTTATAACCAATTGGTCAAGTATGGCTCCGAGAGTGCGCTCGGCCTTGGGGTTGCGCTGGTCCTGGTGATGGAGATTGGACCTGTGGTCACGGGTTTACTCTTTGCAGGGCGCGCGGGATCTTCGGTCACGGCTGAAATTGGACTGATGAAGGCAACAGAACAGCTCAGCAGTATGGAAATGATTGGGGTCGACCCATTGCAAAGAATCATCGCGCCAAGAATATGGGCCGGGTTTATTTCGATGCCAATTCTATCGTTGATATTTTGTGTTGTCGGGATCTGGGGTGCTTCTCTGGTCGGCGTTGATTGGCTTGGTGTCTATGAGGGGGCTTTTTGGTCCGCGATGCAGCAGGGCGTGGATTTTAATTCTCACGTCATGAAAGGCATTATTAAATCCATTGTCTTTGGCCTGGTGGTGACCTGGATAGCGGTCTTTCAGGGCTACGATGCGGAGCCTACATCCGAAGGCATTTCAGCGGCGACCACGAGAACCGTTGTATACTCCTCGGTGTCAGTGCTCGTGCTGGATTTCTTCCTAACCCTGGTGATGTTTAACTTTTAAGGGCAGTTTTTATGCAAATGAGAACCATCGAAATCGTGGTCGGCACCTTCCTACTGGCAGGATTGATCTCTTTGGCAATTCTTGCGGTGCGCGTCAGTGGCTTTACCGTGAACCCCGATCAACAAAGCTACACACTCGTGGCTAAATTCGACAACATCGGCGGGCTTGTGGTTCGATCCAAGGTCAGTATTGCGGGAGTGATTGTCGGTACCGTGACCGACATTCGCCTGGATCAGGAAACCTTTATGGCCGAAGTTGCCATGGAAATTAATTCTGAGGTCAACGAAATTAGCCGAGACACGACAGCAGCGATTCTAACCGATGGGCTGTTGGGCGGAAAGTTTATTGGTCTCAGTATTGGTGGCGAAGAAATCTACCTAAAAGAGGGTGATGAAATTTATGACACCCAATCGGCAATCATACTAGAAGAGCTCATTGGCAAGTTTTTATTGAACCAGTTTTAGGAGTGATTGATGAGGCAATTGAGTCAAATATGTTTTGGGTTAATATTGGGTTGGTCGGCGGTCTTAAATGCCGCAACTCCTCCCGCAACACCAGAACCCAAGCAAGCAGTTCAGGCGGCCACGGATAAATTGCTAGCCAAGCTGGTTGCGGTAAAATCCTTGTATGCAGAAAGTCCCGGGGAGTTTTTTCTAGAGATTGATCAATCTCTTGCTCCCTTTGTCGACTTTGACGGTTTCTCCCGCAGCGTTATGGCCAAATACTATCGCCGCGCCACCGATGAGCAACAACTTCAGTTCGTCGAAACCTTTCGTAAGGGGCTGATCGAGACCTATTCCAGAGCGCTGGTTGAATTTGATAACCAGACGGTTGTGGTTCTGGACCCGAGTATTGACCCACAACGTCCGGACCGGGCCTCGATTGGCCTGGAGATTCATGGAGCGAACAATCGGATTTTCCTTGTCGAGTACAGCCTTGTTCTGGTCGACAACGAGTGGTTACTCCGAAATGTTGTCATAGAAGGTATCAACATCGGTTTGCAGTTTCGCTCCCAGTTTGCTGCGTCGATGCGAAAAAACCGCAATGATATTGACGCTGTCATTCAAACTTGGAGTGTTGATGTCTGACCCGGCTTACCATCTTGAGGGCAACATTCTCGAGTTAGAAGGTCTGCTAAGCGTCGAAACCGTGAGCCGGTACTTCGATATTGGTATCGAGTGCCTTGAGCAATCAGCGGCCGGACTCCAGATTGATCTCGCCAAATCAGACATTGTCGGCTCGGCAGCGATTGCGTTGCTCATTGCGTGGCAGCGACGCGCACTTCACCTGGGCAAAAAGTTCTCCGTCGTCAATGCCCCTGGTCATCTTTTGGATATGGCCAAGCTGTCTGGTGTTTCGGACATTCTGCCTTTTACCAAAGCGGGATAGTACTTCCACCACTTTTCACTGCTTCGACGGAGCAGTTTCCCCTCGCCGATGGTATGATGGCGGGCTTTTCAAGATGTTGAGACTCAAATGGACGAACCTTTAATCCGAAGCTTGTTGGCTGACGGCTTGCCTGACTGCGAAATCGAAATAATGTTTGAGGGTAACAAACTGGGGCTTCGCCTGATCGGAGAACTATTTGAGGGCATGAATCGGGTTAAACGCCAGCAACTGGTTTATGGCCTCCTCAATGACAAAATCACATCGGGTGAAATTCATGCGGTTAGTATGACCTGCAAAACACCCGCCGAACTCGCTGACCAGGGATAATAGATTGGACAAATTATTGATTCGAGGTGGTGCCGTATTAAACGGTGAATTACGTGCATCGGGAGCAAAAAACTCGGCCGTGTTGATGTTGGCTGCATCGCTGTTAGCGAATGGTCCAGTTGTTGTCTCAAACGTGCCCCATCTTCGTGATATTACCACCATGATCGAGTTGCTAGGATCCCTGGGTGTTGAAGTGGTCATCGATGAAAAGATGAACGTTGAAATACATGCCAATACAATCAAGACCTTTACGGCTGATTACGACCTGGTGCGTACCATGCGAGCGTCATTTTTGGTGCTTGGGCCCATGCTGGCACACTACGGTCAAGCGAAGGTTTCGCTGCCGGGTGGCTGCGCCATTGGACCTAGGCCAGTCGATCAACATTTGAAGGGGTTGGAAGCCTTAGGGGCCAAGATAGAAATGGATGAAGGGTATGTCAACGCCTCGGTCGACGGAAGATTGAAGGGCGCACGCTTTGTTTTCGATTTCTGCACCGTGGGCGGAACTGAGCACTTGATGATGGCCGCGACACTGGCTGAGGGGCAAACTGTTCTAGAAAATTGTGCCTGTGAACCTGAGATCATTGATTTAGCGGACTGCTTGAATGCGATGGGTGCCAAAGTATCCGGCGCCGGAACTAAAACGCTGGTCATTGATGGCGTGGAGGCATTGTCCGGTTGCCACCATAGGGTTATTGCGGATCGTGTTGAAGCCGCAACCTATTTAATCGCTGCAGCAGCAACAGGCGGCAGGGTGAAGGTGCGAGAAGCCAGAGCAGAACATCTTGAAGTTGTGCTGGAAAAACTAACCGAAGCGGGTGCGGTCATTACGGTTAGCGACGACGGGATCGAACTTGATATGCAGGGTCGAAGGCCCAAAGCAATAAGTCTAGTAACAGCGCCGTACCCTGATTTCCCGACAGATCTACAAGCTCAAATTATGGCCATGAATACCATCGCGGAAGGGACGGCGACTGTTCAGGAAACGATATTTGAGAATCGCTTTATGCACGTGCATGAAATGATTCGTTTGGGTGCTGACATCACTCTTGAAGATAACAACACAGTTGCGATTGTTCGGGGTGTAAAGCAGTTGAAAGCAGCGCCAGTGATGGCGAACGATTTGCGAGCTTCAGTCAGTTTGGTTATTGCTGGGCTCGTCGCGAAGGGCGATACGGTGGTTGATAGAATCTATCATATCGATCGAGGATATGAGCAGGTAGAAGAAAAGCTCCGAGCATTAGGCGCGGACATCGAACGGGTGCAATCTGCTTAAATATTATGGATAGTCAAATTACGATTGCCCTGACTAAGGGCCGGCCCCTCGTTCAGGCGTTGGAGCTTTTAAAAAACATCGATGTCACACCTGTGGAAGATATTGCGTCTTCGCGCAAGTTGGTTTTTGATACGAACCATCCACGTACCCGACTGATGGTGTTACGCGGAGTAGACGTTGCCACCTACGTTGAACACGGAATCGCAGACCTCGGATTTGCCGGGCGAGATGTGCTGCTCGAATACGGTGAAGAAGGTTATTACCAGCCTCTCGATCTTGGCATTGGACGTTGTGACATGATGGTAGCGGGATTAGCTGACGAGCCGCCACTACCTAAGCGTCTTAAGATCGCGACCAAATTTGTCAATATCGCTAAACGTTATTATGCAGAACAAGGCATTCAGGTCGATGTGGTTAAGTTGTACGGCGCCATGGAGTTGGCGCCGGTGATGGGTCTTGCTCACCGCATTGTTGATATTGTCGAAACCGGCAACACGCTTAAGGCTAATGGTCTGGTCTCCATGGAACACATCGCCGATATCACGACGCGATTAATCGTCAATAAAAGCTCGATGAAGATGAAACACCAACGGGTCCAGTATTTGATCGACCAGTTGGGAAAGGCTGTGTCCCTGTGATTCAGCGTCTGGATACGACAGCGACAGATTTTTCAGATTCCCTGAGTGACCTACTCAAATTGCCAGAAGAAAGTCATGCAGATATTCGAGCGCGAGTTCGAGGCATCCTCGATGCTGTGAAAGCCAATGGCGATTCTGAAGTTCTGGCTTTGACACTACAATTTGACCATATGCGAGCATCTTCGGTTGCAGAATTGGAAATCAGTCAGGCTGAGATGGCCGAGGCTCTCACCAGAGTTGATCCCCTGGTTGTAGAAGCCCTTGAACAAAGTGTTAACCGCGTTCGCTACTACCATGAGCAGCAATTAGCCGCTACCGGAGGAACCGGCGAGTGGCAGTACACAGACGAGTTAGGAAATCGGCTCGGACAGATTGTTCGTGGCATGGAACGGGTTGGCGTATACGCGCCCGGAGGCAAGGCGTGTTATCCGTCGACCATTATTATGACGGCGGTTCCGGCCAAAGTTGCTGGCGTAGCAGAAGTAATCTTGACGGTGCCGACCCCAAACAACGAAGTGAGTGACGTATTACTTGCCGCTGCTTCTTTGAGCGGCGTCGATAGAATGTTCCGAATTGGCGGTGCCCAGGCAATTGGCGCGCTGGCCTTTGGCACAGAAACGATACCTCGAGTAGATAAGATTGTTGGGCCGGGCAATATCTACGTCGCAACAGCAAAAGAAATGGTCTTTGGGCAGGTTGGTATCGACATGATCGCAGGGCCTTCAGAAGTGGTGATTGTTGCGGACGAGACAGTGGAGGTCGACTGGCTGGTCATGGATATGTTTGCCCAAGCAGAGCACGATGAGATGGCTCAGTCGA
>JBLHQQ010000120.1:0-7843 GCA_047625245.1 Candidatus Azotimanducaceae bacterium | reverse complement strand
AATCCTAGTACGACGTTATCTATGCTCGAACTGGCGGGCATAACAATCGCTCTTGGATCCTTTGCGATGGAATCTGTCGCTGATCTGCAGAAGGTCCGTTTTTTGCGTGAAATGAAACGCGCAGAGAGAAAGCTTCAGGTATGCGATGTAGGTTTGTGGCGGTACTGCCGCCACCCCAATTACTTTGCTGAGTGGATGGTGTGGAATGGCCTGGTGATCGCCGCGCTGCCTTCATGGTTTGCACTGCAAGGTCAAGAAAACACGATGCTCTGGTTGTTGCTGGGCGTTGGCCTGCTGTATACGTCCAGGGCCATGTACAGCACGCTAGTGTATGGCACTGGCGCGATTCCATCAGAGCACTACTCTCAAGATAAAAGGCCGGACTATAGAACCTATCAACAACGCACCAACTGCTTCTTCCCGGGCCCTCGAAAAAGCTGATCTTTCTGGCAGGTCTTTTTCGGCAGCCAACTACACTGTTATGTTCGATAACTCGCGGGCGGTTACGTTGGCCCCGCAACCGAATCGGGCACCCAATTACCATGGAAACCAAAAGGCACCCTTACCGGTAGTTGTACCTGTGCTAGCGCAGGCCGCGACAGATCCTGAGCATCGAGTATGAGTAGGTCACTGGTGTCTGTATTGCCATCATATACATAAGTCATCAAGTACCCTTCGTCTTCAGCTGTAGCCCCGTCCTTAGGGATAAAAACTGGTTCTGCGCTGTGGCGTCCAGGGCCCATGTCAAATTGTGTGGCTGTGCCGGAATGCATGTCGTGTTTATAGATTGACGGAAAGCTGTAATCTTGCACTGCCACGCTGTAACCATATTGATAAGGTTTACCATTCAGGCCTGGATGAATGCGGGGGAATTCCAGCCCTCGGGCATCCACTATTTGCTCGCTAACTGTTCTAGTTTTTGGATTTATTGTCCAGCGGTCTAGGCGTGCTAAATTGTCACCAAACGGCCCCAATATATCCTTATCGAACATGCGCTCATAACGAACAATATCAATGACAACATGACCGTTTTCGTCTTCATAAGCGTTCATAGGATGGTAGGAATAGTTCGGTTTGACCGGGCTCCAGATAATATCTTTGGCTTCTCCATTACGCGGTAGCAGGCCTACTCTTGGCTCATGGTCATCGTCCCAACGAAATGGGAAGCTAGCCCCTGTACCCAGTGCCATAAAACTCAATGTCACGGGTAAGTCATAAATTACTGCGTAATTCTGTGTGATACTCATGTCGTGAATCATCGACATGCCTTGCATCGGTATTTCCAGCTCATCAGACAAATCACCGTCTGAGTCCGCCACCACATAACGGACATGATCCTTCAAATTTGCCCAGTCGTAGCACATTGCGTGCAGTTCACCGCTATCAGGATCTAGTTTTGGGTGCGCAGAGTAGCCCGTGCCAATGGAAGTATTCTCTCCAATGGAATCTAGTGTATAGCTCATGTCTTGAGGCATGCCGCCAGATTCAACAATTGCCATAGTCCTACCCGCATGGCCTATGACATTTGTATTTGCACCACTACCCGCCACATAACGATTGCGATACCACTCCGCCTTGCCTTCATTCAAGCGCAAACCATGGACCATGCCAGGACCGGTAAACCAGTGGTAACCATCTGTGTCTGTTTTGGCCATGGGATTTGGACCGTTGCGCAAGAAGCGGCCAATCAATTCTTGAGGAATGGAGCCCGTGACCTGCAAGTCTGTAACGGTAGATTCTATATCTACTGGACCAAAGTTAGCTTGCAAGTAGCGGTTCGCCGCCGGATTCGAATCGGAACAGGACATCAGGCCAAACGGTATAAATGGTAGAGCTGCACCGCCTTTTAATAGATCACGTCGCTTCATTGCCTTTCTCGTTTTGGTTAGCTGGGTTTCAGCTTACTCTGTATTTGAACGGCGAGCGATAGAGATGGAATCTTGCTCTTTTTCATAGGCCTAGGTACGTGATGAACTGGCTGCGAGAGTCCTCCCTTATAAGCCAAGGCTATATCGGGAAGACGGTTGGAAAACATACGGTCTTGGTAATCAAGGGCGCAGCGCGGAAACTGTGAGGTGCATTCCTAAAAAGTGAGGATAGATGCATGTTACGTATCAAAGATTTGCTCTCAGATAAGGGTCGTGATGTCTGGTCTGTACATCCAGAACAGTCCGTTTTCCAGGCGATTAAAATGATGGCAGAACGGGAGGTAGGCGCGCTGGTAGTGTGTAACGATGAAAACAAGCTAATAGGTATCATTTCCGAGCGTGATTATGCGCGGAAGGTCATCCTCAAAGGCAAGGCATCCATACAAACCAAGGTTGCCGAAATCATGAGCCAACCTGTTGTCACGGTGGCCGAAGAAGCACGAATCGATGAGTGTATGGACCTGATGACCCGGCGAAAAATTCGGCACCTTCCTGTCCTGGACCGTTCCACATTGATCGGCATGATCTCCGTAGGAGACATTGTCAAAGCCATCATTTCGGAACAGAGTTTTACCATCACTCAACTCGAGCGGTATGTACGAGGCGAGGAAGCAGGCTCTTAACATCCAAGCGAGTTGTTGAATTGTATACGTTGATATATCGACAACATAGTTGTTCTGGGCGCTAGATGCTACCGAATGGGCAGAGCAGAGGATTCCCGCGTAAGATGTGGAGGTATGCACCAAGCAACTACTCTAGGCAGATTGACAAAATGAGCGCGACCAACACATCAGACCTCACGCCAGTGGAGCCGATTAAAACAGGCCTCCTAAAATCCTTACGTTATATGAAGCGCAGCTACAACAATCCCCTCGAACATGGCCAAGATCTGCGCCGTGAATTTGGCAATGTGGTGATGCAAAAGGTGGGAAAAATGCGCGTAGTGCATTTGTTTGGTGCTGAGGCGCACCGATTGTGTTTGATGAATCCCGATCAGACCTTCTCTAACAAAAAAGCCTGGGACATGATTATTGGCCGGATTTTTCCGAACGGACTTATGCTCAGGGATGGGGATGACCATCGATACCACCGCCGACTGATGCAAGCAGGTTTTAAGAGCAAGGCCATGCAGGGTTACTTGAGTCAGATGATCCCCCAGGTTCGGGCGAGTGTGGCCGGGTGGTCTGGTAGAGGCAACGGAGAATTGCTGGCATACCCAACGTTTAAGCAAATGACGTTGGATCTTGCGGCGACCATTTTCTTAGGTATGGATCTGGGGGAGGACGCACGCAAGATCAATCAAGCATTCGAAACGACAGTTGCGGCATCGATGCCAAAAATTCCCCTGGCTATTCCCGGCACTCTACTCTGGAAAGGCATCAAAGCACGGCAGACGATGTGTGATTTTTTCTCCCCGCTGATTGCCGGTAAGCGTGCAGGAGTAGGTCAGGACCTCTTTTCCTTATTGTGTCAGGCCACCGATGAGGAAGGTAAGGGGTATACCGATCAAGAGATTGTCGATCATATGATATTTCTCATGATGGCGGCTCACGACACCACAACCAGCACGTTGACCAGTATCACCTATGCTCTGGCCAAACACCCTGAATGGCAGGCGCGACTACTAGACGAAGTGAATACACTAGACGACGGCGATCTGACCAATGCAGATCTGGATAAGATGATCGAGACCGATTGGGTGATCAAAGAAGCATTACGCATGTATCCGCCTTTATCGACCCTGCCGAAATTTAGTAACAGCGCCTTTGAATATGAGGGGAGCCTTGTACCAGCGGGCGCCATGGTAATCACATACCCAATCCACACTCATTATATGGACGAGTACTGGGACCAGCCCTATGAGTTTGATCCAGCCAGGTTCAGTCCGGAGCGAGCCGAGCACAAGCGCCATCCCTATAGCTGGGTGCCTTTCAGCGGAGGAGCGCATATGTGTATTGGCCTTCACTTTGCGAATATGCAGATCAAACTCGTGCTGTTTGAAATGTTAAAGAACTATTCATGGCAAATTGAAAAGGGCTACGTGATGCCGGTTCAGCAATCTCCTATTTCAAAGCCACAGGATGATTTACCGATCACCATCTCGGTGAGGAAAAAAGTCGGCTGAAACTTGCCGACAACGGATAAATAGGCTCGAAGTAGAATTTACAAACAGCTTCATCGGGATTTGCCTTGGAAGTTTCCAGTGACGGTCAATCGTCGTTAGTCTGTGTGATTTTTCTTAACAGTGAGGCAACTAATGAAAATTTGGGGTGCAGGAACTTCCCGAACGTTGCGAGCTATCTGGGTGGCGGAAGAGCTAGGGATTGAATACGAGCTTATACCCATCGCGCCTCGCAGTGGGGAGACCAAGACAGCGGAATTTACCCAACTTAACAGAAAACAAAAAATTCCGTTTCTAGTGGACGGCGAAATTAAGTTGTCCGAGAGTGTGGCGATATGCCGTTATCTGATCGAAGCCTATCCAGGCACAGCTATCTGGCAACCGAAGAGTTTGCTTGAACGCGCCAAGCAGGATGAATGGTGTTGTTATGTCTATGGCGAGATTGACGAATCGGGACTTTATGTCATGAGACGTCACCGGGATCTCGGTCACATTTATGGTGAAGCACCTGAGGCGGTTCGCTCTTCAGCTGATTATGTGCGCAGACACTTTGAAGTAGTGAGTGAACATCTAGTCGATAATGAATACCTGATGCTCCAGGGTTTTAGCCTTGCCGATCTGCTACTGATGACTTGTTTGGATTGGGCTGTGGCCTATGACATCGAACTCCCAGCCTCACTCGGAATTTATCGCAAAAACATCAGCGCTCGTCCTGCGCTCAAACGTGCCAAGAAAGCAAATTACGCCGTGGAGATATAGCATATGGGGCCTCTCGAAGGAATAAAAGTACTCGACCTAACAGCGATGGTGTCCGGACCCGTCGCAACAATGATACTGGCTGATCAAGGGGCTGAGGTGATTAAGGTGGAACCACCGGGCGGGGAACAAATGAGGCATATGGGGTTGCCGCACAATGGAGTACCAGCCACTTTTTTTTCGTGCAATCGTGGTAAGAAATCCATCGTCATCGATCTGAAAACAGACTCGGGTAAAGGTGTCCTGAGTGATTTGATTGTCGACACTGACATACTGGTTCAGAATTTTAGACCCGGCGCGATAGAGCGTATGGGGTTTGGTGAAAGCTCTGTACGCAAACTAAACCCGAAGATCATATTCGTCTCAATTAGTGGCTTCGGTGAGCAAGGCCCTTATGCCCACAAGCGAGTTTATGATCCGGTGATTCAGGCCCTTTCGGGCGCGACGGATATACAGGCGAACCGTGAAACCGGCAAACCAGCGATGTTTCGAATCATCATTGCCGACAAAGTCACTTCAATCACAGCGGCACAGGCAATCTCGTCTGCGCTGTTTCATCGGGAGCGCAAAGGTGAAGGGCAACATATCAAGTTGTCTATGTTGGAAACGATGCTTGCTTTCTTCTGGCCTGAGGGTATGGGCGGTCTAACCTACGCCGATCGAGAGTTTGATGTGACTAAAGAGCAAGGCACGATGGATCTGATCTTCGAAACGCGGGACGGGTTCATCACGGCGGGTGCGGTATCCGGCAAAGAATGGCAGGGCATGTGCCTGGCGCTTAATCGAGAAGAATTGATTGAAGATGAAAGGTTCGCAACCTCAAGAGCCAGAATGCAAAATGCTGACCTTAGAAAACAGATTGTTGCGGATGAAGTTAAGAACTGGCACTCCGCTGAAATTCTAAAAAGATTAGATGACAATGACGTGCCTAATGCGCCACTGCTAAGTCGCATGGAGTTGATGGATCACGAACAAATACAAGTAAATGACTCAGTCCAGAGAACTATCTATGAAGGGTTTGGTGAAGTTCGCCAGGCAGTTCCCGCGGCTAGATTTGATGTGACTCCGAGTCGCATAACTGGGCCCGCGCCAAAACTCGGTCAGCACAGCCGGGAAGTGTTGTTGGGGCTGGGTTACGAACAAGAAAAGTGTGATGAGCTTCTAAGGTCTGAAGCGGTAATTGCGGCATAAGGAGTTCGGTGTAGCACCAGATTCAAGTTCACTATCGATCTAAGCTCCAGAAGAAATAGCTAGTTTGTCTAATTGTAGCGGTTGAGGCAGGTATTATTGGCGCCAGGCAAGTCAGCACCCCACCCAATTGTTCTTAGAGCCATACCCTGGGCGAGGTCAGTCTGACAAGCACAGGTCTGCTCAAAGTGATCGAAACCAATTGGGTGATCATCGAAGCATGCCACCTGTATTCCAACTAAGTATTAGATCGAATTTCCAATCCGGCCTTATGGGCTCCCCCCGTCCCCTCATATTGACCACCAAATTATCACCTAGGGGTTGAACACTGTTTAAATATACAGTATAAATGCACCATTACTTATTTGCCCGGCTGTGGGGCCACAAAAACAAATAAGACACTCAAACAATCGATATTTAAAGGTGATCCACATGGCAGGTTTAGATCAGGGACAAAAAGACAAAGCACTTTCCGCGGCCTTGTCTCAAATTGAACGGCAGTTTGGTAAAGGTACGATCATGCGCCTGGGTGATTCGCCCCAGGAGCGTATTCCGGCGATATCCACTGGCTCACTGGGGCTTGATGTTGCCCTCGGTATTGGCGGACTACCTCGAGGGCGAATCGCCGAAATTTATGGCCCAGAATCCTCCGGTAAAACTACATTAACCTTGCAGGTGATCGCCGAGGCTCAAAAGGCTGGCGGTGCTTGCGCCTTTATTGATGCGGAACATGCACTCGATCCAATTTACGCAAAGAATCTCGGTGTAGATACTGAAAATCTGTTGGTATCTCAGCCAGATACAGGGGAGCAGGCGTTAGAAGTTTGTGACAACCTGGTTCGCTCTGGTGCGTTGGACGTCATCGTCATCGACTCCGTTGCCGCCTTGACCCCCAAAGCAGAAATCGAAGGTGATATGGGTGATCACCATGTTGGTTTGCAAGCCAGACTGATGAGCCAGGCCCTGCGTAAGATGGCGGGTAACATCAAGAACAGTAATACTCTGGTGATCTTTATTAACCAGATCAGGATGAAGATCGGCGTGATGTTCGGTAGCCCCGAAACTACAACCGGTGGTAACGCGCTTAAGTTCTATTCCTCAGTACGTTTGGATATTCGTCGTATTGGCGCAATTAAAGACGGCGACGAGATCATCGGCAACGAGACCCGCGTGAAGGTCATCAAAAATAAAGTGGCGCCTCCCTTCAGACAGACTGAATTTCAGATTCTGTACGGTAAGGGCATCTTTCGTTTGGGAGAGGTCATTGATCTGGGTGTACAAATCGGAGCGGTTGAGAAGGCCGGTGCATGGTACAGCTACAAGGGTGACAAGATTGGCCAGGGTAAGAAAAACTCCTCCGACTATCTTGCGGAAAACCCTCATCTCGCTGCTGAGATTGAGGCATCAGTCCGAGCCAAGTTACTAAACCACGGAGAGAAACCCGCGGGTGATGAAGGTGCTGAAGACAATGTAACGCCAATTTCTGGTTAACATGCCCATTTCATCAAACGATGTTCGCCGCGCCGCAATGGATTTGTTGGCGCGGCGAGAACATGGTGCGACGGAACTTCAAGACAAGGTTCTGCGCCGTTTCAACAAAGTTCTTCGTGCACAAAAAGTCGCGCGGGCCGAAGAGATGCCCGGCGCCGAATCATTTTTTCTGAATGAATCTTTCCTGAGTGAATCTTTTACGAACGAATCCCTGCCAAATGAGTGTTTGTGGAAGCATTCCTTGTCTGAACTTGTCGAGCTAGAAGTCGCTAAGTTGACGGAATCTGGTTTACAAAGTGACACCCGGTTGGCGGAATCTTTTATCCGCGCTAAAGCTAATCGAGGTCAGGGTCCCATG
>JBLHQQ010000119.1:0-7846 GCA_047625245.1 Candidatus Azotimanducaceae bacterium | reverse complement strand
AGGAGACAACACCAAGATAGTTGTCGAACCAAGAGTCAATGATGAGCGCTTGAGTAGGCGCTTCTCGATCACCTTCTGGTGGAGGAATCACACGAATGATCTCTTCAAGCAACTCCTTGATACCGTCACCTCGCTTGGCACTAACTCGAAGAGCAGCGGAGGCATCGAGGCCAATAATTTCTTCGATCTGCTGACAAACCGCTTCTGGGTCTGACTGAGGCAAGTCGATCTTATTCAAAACCGGCAACACTTCGAGGCCCTGCTCAATGGCGGTATAGCAGTTCGCAACGGACTGGGCTTCTACACCCTGCGCCGCATCCACTATTAATAGCGCACCTTCACAAGCCGCCATTGAGCGAGAAACTTCGTAGGAGAAGTCGACGTGCCCCGGCGTATCAATCATGTTGAATTGGTAATGATGGCCATCATCGGATTCGTAATACAGGGTGACGCTCTGAGCTTTGATCGTAATGCCGCGCTCACGCTCAATGTCCATTGAGTCCAGAACCTGCTCAGCCATTTCCCTTTCCGATAAACCACCACAGATCTGGATAAAGCGATCAGCCAAGGTCGATTTCCCATGGTCGATATGGGCAATAATCGAAAAATTTCGGATGTATTTTGATTCAAACATTCGTGTACAGGAGGGCCTTGCGCAAAGCGCAGCAGTCTAGCGTAAACCCTTGTTCTTAGCCAGAATCACAACTTTTACTTCGACTGACCTCGGTTCAAGGGAGCAAATAAAACAAACGAAAATTTTTCAAATTCCGACAGACGGCCTCCTGATAGAGTACACGCCTTCATTTATATAGGTGTGAATTATGCCTGAGATCCCAGATGGTCTTGAGATCACTGCTTTCGATGAAGCTTTTTATGCGAATCCCTGCGGTGTTTATGAGCGCTTACGGCGTCTGGACCCCTTGTAACAGTACAAGGTGGCCTTCTACGGCTCATCTTAGACCATATCCAGTCACGGTCGGCATTCGCCTGGACCCCAGAGCGGATAAAGCCGTTACGTTTAAGCTTCCCGATATGATGGGTCTGGATAATCCAGAACACCAAAGATTGCGATCTCTTGTCCAAAAAGAGTAGATGAAATCACGAACCAGTGTCTCCAACACATAGATGAGACGACTTTTGACGTGGTCAAATTGTTCAGCAAGCCTATTCCAACCATTACCATTGCAGAATTTATCGGTGTTGATCGTCGCGATCACATGCTCTAGATGGCGATGATACTCTGCTAGAGATCGAAATTGTCGATATGTGCTGTTTGTTGATCGGCGCTGGAAATTTCACCACCACCGACCTGATCAGCAATTGCGTTTATCGATTATCTGTTGAGGGACCGAGGATATCGAAGCCGTCGTCGAGGAAGTACTGCGATTCGACCCTCCGATTCTAGCAGTAAGACGTTTTGTGGCAGAGGAATCCACCATTGCCTCGGCGCGCCTTTAGCTCGACAAGAAGCCAGCATCGCCGTTAAGAAGTTTTTTGAAAAGTTTCCTACGGCAAGGCTTTGTTCATCCAAACGAAGCAGAAGAATGGTCTTTCGAGGATTTCAGTCCCTGGTTGTATCGACTATTCCACAATCTTAATGGCGAGAAACTCCGGGTTGCCATTTCGAACCAAACGCACAGGTACTGGTACATTTGCAGGCAATTCTCGAAGCTTCACCGCAAAGGCATTTGCGTCACGAATTTTGTCTCCATCGATATTGGTCACGATGTCTCCACGGCGCATACCCGCTTCTTGAGCTGGCCCTGCTGCAACGCGACTGACAACAACGCCTTGTGCAATAGATAGATGCTCTCTCAGTTGGGTCGGCACATCTTCAACGATAAGTCCCCATCGGTTCTGGGTCGGAGCGCCATTAACTCGTCCGATTCGTTCTTCACGATCTGGCAACAAACCAATCATAACCGCAAGGGTTTCAGGTTTGCCGTTGCGAACAATTTCAACATCAACGGTGGATTCCGCCTTGGTTCGACCGACGATATGTGGCAAGTCGGAAGAAAGATCGATAGCCCTACCATTAAACTTTAGAATGATGTCACCTTCCTCAAGACCACCCTTCTCGGCCGGGCTATCCGCTAGCACCTGAGTAATCAGGGCGCCGGTTGCTCGATCTAAACCGAAAGATTCCGCCAAATCACGGTCAACCCGCTGAATCAACACGCCCAGCCAACCCCGGGAAACAAAACCTTTATCTTTAAGTTGTTCGACAACTTCCATCGCGACATCGATGGGAATGGCAAACGACAAACCCATAAACCCACCGGAGCGAGTAAAAATTTGCGAGTTGATTCCTACAACTTTTCCCTCGAGATTAAATAGTGGCCCCCCGGAGTTTCCAGGATTGATTGCCACGTCCGTTTGAATAAAAGGTACGTAATTACCGTTTTCATCAGGCAAACTGCGGCCCTTGGCGCTGACGATACCTGCAGTAACCGAGAGCTCAAATCCAAAGGGAGAGCCAATTGCAACGACCCATTCCCCAACTTTTAACTTCTCCGAGCTACCCAGGCGAACAGTCGGTAAGTCAGTGGCATCAATTTTTAGCAGCGCAAGATCCGATGCTGGATCCGAGCCAATGAGCTCAGCTTCCCTTTCTCTACGATCGCTGAGAGCCACTATGATCTCGTCTGCACCTTCCACAACGTGATTATTGGTCAGAATGTAGCCATCTGAGGAAATAATGAACCCCGACCCAGCCGCTGGCCTGGGTTGTCTTCTATCAGGAGAGTTTTCGAAAAAACGGCGGAAGAGTTCAGGTACATCCTCGCGGTTATAACCCTCAAGCTGATCGTTACGAGTCTGTTGCCTAGTCGCTGTGATATTAACGACGGCAGGAGAGGCATTTTCAACCAGCTCAGTAAACTCTGGAAATGATGCAGCGCTGGCGTGCAGCGACGACAACAAAAAAAACGTCAGCAAAAAGAACGTGGAACTAATAGATCTGAACATGAACAACCTCAAAATTAAACTGCTTTCCGAACTGCGACCGTCTTTAGCTTCTTCCTAACTTTCCGTAACTAAAAGCGCAGTAGGGCTCAGGCGCTGACATAACGCCATACCTAATGTAAAACCACCAAAGACCAAAATAATTCCGTACAACTCGTTTAATCGAAGCCAATCTGCGACGAACGCAAGTAGAACGGCAATTAGCACAGGAAGTAGCAGGGAATTAAACAATGCAGCAAGCTGCTTTTTTGCACTCAGTTCAATTTGTACCGCATGGTCAAAGTTTCCAACGATACGCAATTGTTTAGGTCGCTGGGTTGCACAACCGCGACAAGTGCCGCAACTGGACTCGAATTCGATAAGAGTACTGTGTTTGTCCCAGGCGACGGCCCGACCGACTTTTAAACTCATGGGGACTAATAGATAACAGGTTCGACGGATTCTGCAACCCGTTTAGCCGTATCAAGGGGGATTTCACCAACAACCGTAATTTGTTCCGACGAACCCTTTATGGGGCGACTGAGCACAACTGTACCTCCGACAGTCGTTTGTACGTCTCCTAAAGAGTTACCGCGTTTTTCCACGAAAACCGATAGGGTGGCGACGCCATCGGTGAAGACCATGCCACCATCATTAGGTGCACTGACCTGACGGAAACCTCTGGGCATCCAGTTCACTCGCCAGGTAGGTGGTTGCTGGGTCGCCGCCTGGGCAATGACATTTTCTGAGGTCAATAGCTCATGCTCAAAGACCTCTTCACCCACAATTGAGGCCGTCAGTAGCTCAGGCGAGATGGCATCCCCAATGCTAACGTCTGTGAACTGAAACAGTTCCAGGACACGACCGTTGTTCACGAGGTTCGAACGAAGCAGTAAGCCGGTTTCCTCATCCAACCAGAGGCGATATCCATAACGATCGCGATTTTTAGGAGAAATACTGATGCGCATAGCTTGTCGGTTGGCTATTCTGCCTACACCGTGTAGGCCGATATTGTAATTCGAAAGGTTTTCTACCAGATTTCGATTAAAACTTTGGGTAAAGGGGCCCCTTGGTAACGCATGGGGAACCGACGAATTGTCGTCAGCGTGGAGGCAAACAGCATGCTCATCGTGACGAATAATTTCTCGCTCCGCACCAGACATATTGGTCAGTCGCTCAAACTCTTCGCCTTGTTTAAATTGATGAACCACTTGCATGGTGTCAAAGCGGGGACCCCGCATATAAATAAAGGTGCCTGCGTAGGATTCTTCTCTCAGTGCGGCGCCCATTTTTTCGAGCCAGGCAACTGCCTCTGTTTGTTCAGTGTCCGTTTGCTCGGCACCAACAAGACCTGAAAATGGTATCAGCAGTAAAGTGAAAGCTAGTCTCTTTAGCATTGCCTATCGCCTCTGCTTCTAATTTCCAGACTTGGGCTGATAATTGACAGTACGAGCATTGTTGTTCAATCGACTCATACGATCATGGCGCATCAAGTATTCACGAAGCTGTTGTTGTTTAACTTCGTCTAATTCGTGAAGTTCCAACTCATCCTCACTAAACGCTGTGTCACTCACAGGTCCGAAGCCTTGATCTGCAACTGAGGTCGAAACCGTTTGTGCATCGATAACCCTCGGAGTCTTGGTATCCGCCAATCCGGTCATGCTAGCACTGTTGGGCTGGTTCAGATTCACACCAACAAGGACGGCGGCTACTAGAGATGCGGCGACAGCAAAACCAGAGGCCTGGCGTTGCCAACTCGGTCTCTGAACCGGCGTAACTTCATGGTCTTGTTCCTCGTGGATCGCAGCACTAATACTTTCATGCAAAGAGATATGTTGAGTCTCTGACAAATGATGGTAGCCCTGGCTTACTGCTCGAATCTGCTGATAACGAATCCAGGATAATTTCAAATCGCCGTCATCGCCAAATTCACGAAGTAGACGGTGCACCTCAATTTCACTGGCTTCATCATCCAGTAATGCTGAGATGGATTGTTTTAAATGTTCGGTCACAGACGCTATCCCTTTTCAATCCCTGCTATTTTTTTCTCAATCGCTTCTCGTGCTCTAAAAATCCGAGATCTGACGGTTCCTACCGGGCATTCCATCACATCCGCAATTTCTTCGTAACTCAGACCTTCAAATTCCCTTAAAGTTACCGCGACTTTTAAATCTTCGGCTAGATCATCTATCGCCTTATACACTACTGCTTCGAGCTGATCCGTCGCAAGACTATTCTCAGGGTTCACCATGTCACTTAGTGACTCCTGGTAGGCCCCATCTGCGAAATCAACGTCCACATCAGTGTCTGGCGGTCGTCTCGACCTGGAAACCAGATGATTCTTCGCTGTATTGATCGCAATCCTGTAAAGCCAGGTGTAAAACGCACTATCGCCTCGAAACCTTGGAAGCGCTCTGTAAGCCTTAATAAATGCCTCCTGAGTCACATCCTGCACCTCGTCCTGATCCCGCAGATATCGACCCACAAGGCCGACAATTCGGTGCTGGTACTTTAGTACCAATAGGTCAAAGGCGCGCTTATCGCCACGCTGAACTCGCTCTACAAGTTGCTTATCTGTTGATGTTTCTTCCGTCACCGGCTCTCCTTTGACCGTCAGAGGATATTTAGCCGGTTCCTCCACCTACTAATAGACCGCCAATGGCAAAATTAGTTCGCGAACCGGATAAAAAGACGCGCGATCATAACACCATTCTCTTACCTTCCGCGCCGGGACTGTTGCCTTGGGCCAGTTTTCGGTAACCTTCACCCCCCCCTTTCTCTGGTAAGTCGACCTTGAGCGAACGAGTGCACGAACACGACGTCTTAATTATCGGCAGTGGTGCCGCTGGCATGACCACGGCTCTGCAACTAAGCAAGGACTACTCCATTGCCATGATCAGCAAAGGTGTCACCAGTGAAGGCTCAACCTACTATGCCCAAGGTGGCGTGGCGGCGGTACTAGATGAATACGACAGTATCGAGTCCCATATTGAAGATACGTTAAATGCCGGCGCCGGCCTTTGTCATGAGGATGTGGTCCGCTTCACGGTGGAACGGAGCAGTTCGGTGATTGATTGGCTCGTGTCTCTTGGGGTCGAATTCGACACAGAAACCCAACCTGACGGTAGTAAAGATTTCCATCTGACCAAGGAAGGCGGCCACAGCCATCGGCGAGTCATTCATGCCGCCGACGCAACCGGCCGCGAAATCGCCTTGAAATTACAGAACCGTTTGCTTCAACACGACAATGTCGAGATTTTTGAGCGATATGTTGCAGTCGATCTCATTACCCAGGACAAGATCGGCCAAGCAGGGAATGCCTGTATTGGTGCCTATGTGTTAAACCTTACAAGTGGCGAGGTAGAACTCTTTAGAGCACGATATGTGATCCTCGCAACCGGCGGGGCCAGTAAAGTCTACCTGTATACAAGTAACCCTGACACAGCATCGGGGGATGGCATCGCAATGGCCTGGCGAGCCGGATGTCGAGTTGCCAACATGGAATTCAATCAGTTCCATCCCACCTGCCTTTATCATCCAGAGGCACGGTCTTTCCTAATAAGCGAAGCTCTCAGGGGCGAAGGCGCAATCCTGACCTTGCCGGATGGCAGTCGCTTTATGCAAAACTTCGATGAGCGAGCTGAACTTGCACCCAGAGATATTGTGGCGCGAGCCATTGACCACGAGATGAAACGCCTCGGTTGTGACTGTGTCTATCTGGACATTAGCCACCAGGACCCTGAGTTTATTAAGAGTCATTTCCCAACTATCTATAAGAGATGCCTTGGTTACGGTATCGATATCACGAAAGAAGCCATCCCGATCGTACCTGCCGCCCATTACACCTGCGGCGGTATCGTGACAGACACCCATGGCCAGACCGACATTCCTAATCTATATGCCACCGGCGAATCGACTTTCACGGGTCTTCATGGAGCGAACCGTATGGCCAGCAATTCGTTACTTGAATGTATGGTTTTTGCGACCTCAGCGGCAAAACATATTCAGGATCACCCGGTAGAACCTTCAGACTGGGAAATCCCTTTTTGGGATGATAGCCAGGTGACGGATTCCGACGAGGACGTCGTCATTTCCCATAACTGGGATGAACTTCGGCACTTTATGTGGGACTACGTGGGCATCGTTCGCACCGACAAACGATTGCAGCGAGCAAGGCGGCGAGTGCATCTGCTAAGCCAAGAAGTCACCGAATACTATAGTAACTATAAAATCGGCAGCGACCTGCTTGAACTCAGAAATCTAATCACTGTCGCTGACCTCATCATCCAATCAGCCATTCGTCGTAAAGAAAGCCGAGGCTTGCACTATACCCTCGACTATCCATCAATGGCCCCTCAAGCGATCGACACAATTCTGGTACCACCCAGCTATGGCTAACCATAAGTTGGTTAACCATAAGTCCGACGCCGGTGTTTCGTTCATTAGGACAACTGCACGAAGCTTTCGGTGTTCCGTTGGCGTCAAAGCATCCCAGAGAATGGCGCAATCGAACCGTTGCCGACCATCGGAGAACCCCAGACTGACAATCCAGGGTAGCACCACCTGCTCATCCACCTGGAGAACCTTTCGTATTCGGCCATCGGCGAGAGTTATCCACCAACTACCTGCCTCAAACTGAAGCCGCTGAATAGAATCGGGATCGACGGCGACACTCCGACGGATAGAATCCCAGGCACTGAGCAACACCACAAATGAAACCGCGATTTGCATGGCCTGAGGTATCGCACTCATCCAGAGCGAAAGCATCCCAACACCGGCGATCAAAAAAATAACAGAGAGCTGAAATCGGGAAGTTCCAAGAGAAATATTTAAGCTCACCCGCTACTCGGGTTTGGGTTGAACCCGAGCCAACATAAATTGAACCAGAGCGTTGAGTTCCGGA
>JBLHQQ010000118.1:0-7896 GCA_047625245.1 Candidatus Azotimanducaceae bacterium | reverse complement strand
ACCTCCGATGCGGATTTCGGTGGTGATGCCAATGACACGAGGCTCTCCAAACTGTACGTAAGGTTCAGTCTGATAGCCGTTGCGTGGATCATTACCAAAACTGCCGAAGCCTCGAACCGTGTAATCGCGGTCAGCCAAGTTCCGGCCCCAGAGGTTAATGCTGTACCGTGAAGTCTCATAAGTTAGATTTGCGTTCACCAGATTTTGATCTTTGCTTTTTAAGCTATGTCGATCAGAGAAAAAGAAATCATCCTTACCCAGGAAGGAGAGGTTGGTGCGCCACGGCCCTTGCTGCCAATGGAAGCCGATTTGATAGCTGTTGCCGGGTGCCTGGGCTTGATCTCGCCCGGATAGGTCTTCCCCAAACTCATTAATGAAGTCATCAAACACAGCATCCAGTAAGGCAACGGCAACATCGACTGAGAACCTATCTGAAACAAGCCACAGGGCGTTAAATTCGAGTCCTCTGTTAGTCCCTTCAGCGGCATTCCCCAAGAAGTCAATAAACTCGGTGCTGCCGTCGGGCCGGGGTCGCACAAAGGAGCTTTTCACCTGCTGGTCACGGCGCTGATCATAAAAAATCGCACCGCTCAGCGACAGCCGGTTATCTAGTAGGCGTGACTTTACGCCGAGTTCCAATTCCATGAGAGTTTCCGATTCGAACTCACGAAGATTGGCCGGCAAAGTGCCATCGGTGTTGAATCCGCCAGCTTTGTAGCCTTTGGCTAAACTTAGATAGGTCATGGTTCCAGGCGCAAGATCATATTTCAATGCGATTCGCCCGCCCCATAGAGATTCAGTTGGCGAAACTTCGAAGCCATTCGAATCATCGTATTCAGTTGATCGCCGCTCCCACCTTGCGCCCCAAGCTAGTTCCCACTTTGGTGTGAGAGCTGTGTCTAGTTGGACGAATAAAGCGGTTGTATCAAAATCATACTGACTGGTGAACGGTGCGCCGAGGAACGTGTAGTTTCTCGTCAGTTCTTCTTCTTGTTCTAATCGGTAGATGCCAACTAGCCAATCCGTTGAGTCGTTGAATATTCGACTGGAATCGTTCGAGAGCAGGCGCGCTTCCAAACTGCCGATGGATTTATCCCGTAGATACTGATCGAAGGAGGTATACCCGATGGGGTCGAAGCCCGTAAAGGTCCAGTCTTCATCGTAGCTATATTCAAGTTCGGAGTCAGAAAGAGCGCCAAGAAGCGTGAGATCAACTCTTGAGAATGCTCGGGTTGCCTCTATCGACAGCGAGGTAGATTTTTGGTCGTCGGACCCAGGTTGGTCAGAAAAAGTGCTGCGAATGTTATCGAGTGAGAACACATCGTAGCCATTGTCTATGTCGACTCGAGAAACGCCAGCGACAATCCGCCAACCAGCCAGATCTTCAATGGCGAGTTTGACGCGAGCAGTAAGCTCATCCTGTTGGTTGTTGTCATCGGAATCTAAAAATGCGTTTTTGTAATATCCGTCAGACTGATGCTTTTCGATTGCGAGTCGGACAGCGCTGTTGTCAGTGATGGGTTGGTTGGCAACGACATTTATCGATCTATGGTTATATTCACCGGCCGAAAATCCGAGATCCAAATATTGCTCCTGAGTTGGATCGTTAGTCTTAATATAGACTAAACCTGCTAATGCATTAGCACCATAGCGTGTTCCTTGAGGGCCTTTAAAAACCTCTACTTGAGACACGTCCATCAGCGTGCCGATAGAGCCTGCACCGCTAAAATCTACGTTGTCCACAATAAACCCAACAGATGGGTTAAGCGGAGAAGAAAACTGGCTTCGCTCCCCGATACCACGTATCTGAAAGAACCTTGCGCGGGAAGTGCCTCCGGCAAAGTTGACGTTTGGTAGTGCCGAGATCAATTCGTCGAAGTGACGAGCTCCGGATTGTTTGATGGCAGTCGCATCAAGTATGGATACGCTAGTAGCGAGAGTGTCCGCTTCGTTGCCTCGAAAATCAGCGACGACTTTAACTTCCTCTATTTCACTAAGGGCATAAACTTGAAGGGGGGTTAGGCCCAGTACGATCAAGAATAAGATAAAGAATGGCGTCAGACGTGCTAGCCGGCCAGTCCGAATTAAGGACGCCAGCAATAATGTATTTCTGGTGATATTCAAGAGTCTCTCCTGGAGCGGGCTTCAATCCCGACCGTTAATTGCAAAAGAAACCCGGCTTGGACGAAGCAAAAGAGAGTTCTCCTTTTCCTACGCCGGTATTAACCGGATCAGGTTCTAGGGTTTTCTGCAAAAAATACAGAATCTCAGGCTTTCGCCACCCCTAAGGAACAGAGGAGACTATGGAGGAGAATGCGTCAAATTGAAAGTCATGGGGATACATGCGGGGCTAAAGAGCGTGTAAACCTTATGAACATGCCTAGCGCAATGGCGGAGAGAACGGCAGCAAGCAAAAAGGAAGCGCCAGGAAAGTAGATGATCGCGCCTGCGGTCGTAAAGTAGCCAAAGGTCTGGGTCATGATGGGTGGGCTGATAACAGCGGTCAGGCTCATGACACTGGAAATCCCACCTTGAAGCTCACCCTGTCGATCTGCACTTATCTGACCTGAAGCAATGCCTTGCATTGCCGGGTTGGCAAACCCCCCGAGGGCGCCTAGTGCTAATGCAACGTAGACCAGCCAGACTTGATCGGCGAAGGCGTATCCGATAAAAGCCAGGATCGTGAACCCAAAGCCGATGATCCCGGCTAGCCTTGGGCCAGTTTTCGGGATAACCCAACGGATCAGAACTCCTTGAACCAGTACCATGCCAATCCCGACGAAGCCCAGCGAGTAGCCTATTTGTTTAGGTGACCAGTCGAACTTCTCGATGCCCCAAAAGCTCCAGGTGGATGGAAGGACGTGGTGGCCGAGACTGGAAATAAACATCACTGCGACGATGCCAATCACCATTGGAAACGCTTTGAGATGAAGCAGGGCACCAACGGGGTTAGCTCGCTTTAGATCCAGTGGACGGCGGTTCTCGACGTTCAATGACTCCTTCAATACAAAATATCCGAAAGCCATATTCGCAAATGAGATTGCCGCCGCCGCCATAAACGGCATTCGAGTACCATACTCACCTAGAAAACCACCTATCACAGGTCCAATAACAAATCCCATACCAAAGGCAGCGCCAATTAGGCCGAACCGGGTTGCGCGTTCTTCCGGTGGCGTAATGTCTGCAATGTAAGCGTTACAGGTACTCATGCTGGAAGCGCCCAGCCCCGAGATGATTCTGCCGACAAACAAGAGCAATAGAGTTTCGGCAAATCCCATGATCAAGTAGTTAATGCCGGCGACAAAAAGTGAAACTAGAAGAATGGGGCGTCGTCCAAATCGATCGGAAAGATTGCCTACCAAGGGCGAAAAAAGAAATTGCGTGATGGCGAAGACGAACATCAGCCATCCGCCATACTGAACATTAGCCGACAATTCTTTCCCGGTGATCTCCATCAATAACCCTGGCAGCACGGGCATGATGATGCCAAAGCCAATGCTATCCATCAGCGAGGTGAGAGCAATAAAGACCAGAGCGTAGCGGTTCACAATTTAAGTTGTCGCTCAAATATCGCCAATAGGCGTTCGTAATGTCGCTCGGCAGATGCCTTATGGTACTTACCGACGCGGTCCGGGAACACAAAGCCGTGTTCAGTCTCGGGGTACCATTCGACTCTGGCGTTGACCTGCTGATCTTTGAGATAAGCTTCTAGCTGATCAATCATCTCCGGTGGTGCCCAATCATCTGTTTCCGCGCAGCCAATATAGAACTCACCGTCTATCTGGTTTGCATCGAGATGAGGTGAATCCTTGGCGTCGGTAAAAAGTCTAACGCCATGGAAAGAGGCGCCTGCCTTTATTCGATCGCTGAGTTGGCCTGAGGCAGCAAAGGCAAAGGGCCCGCTCATGCAGTAGCCCACGGTTCCTGCTGGCCCATCGCTTGCGGCTGTTTGTGTTTTGGCCCAATCTAGTAATACCTGGCAGTCGTCAACAACCATTCGGTTGCTAAGGCTATTCATATGTTCAACCATGACGTCGCGAGAAGTCATCACAAAGTCCCGGCTCTTGCGGTAATAGAGATTGGGCAAGATGACGAAATAACCAGCGGTGCCGATTCGCCGTGCCATATCATGGAGTTCTTCTCGCTTACCGGGAGCGTCCATCAGAAAAAGGACAACGGGGTACGGGCCACCTTCCTCTGGGTAGGTGACGAAGGTGTTCATCTCGCCATCGGCGGTTTTGATGTCTAATTCTGTTTCTTGCATGATATTTCTGCCGCGAATAGTTGCTCGATAATGCCAGATATTCAAGCGCAATCGTGGAAAAAAAATCTATTTCGCGTAGCATTGCGGTTCTCTTTTTTTTTAGCTTCGAAGGACGATATGGCAAACAAAATCACCGCAGGACATCTCGAAATCGAAAAGGTGCTTTACGATCTGGTGGCTGATGAAATTGCACCGGGTACTGGGGTTGAAGTTGATGCAATTTGGAGTGGCCTTGCGACGATACTCGAAGAGATGATGCCTCGAAATAAGTCTTTGTTGGCGGTGCGAGATGGCTTCCAGAAAAAAATTGACGATTGGCATAAAAGTCGGGCGGGTAAGCAACACAATGCTCAAGAATATGAAAATTTCTTGAGAGAAATCGGCTATCTGCTGCCAGAGGGCGACGACTTCGATATTGAAACGGACAATGTCGACATCGAAGTTGCAGAAATGGCTGGTCCACAGCTCGTGGTGCCGGTGATGAACGCTCGGTTCGCCTTAAATGCCGCGAATGCTCGTTGGGGTGGATTGTATAATGCGCTATACGGCAATGCAGGTACCCACGATACGATCCCAGAGTCCAAGGGAGCTGAGAAGGGTAGCAGCTATAATCCTGGTCGTGGTGCAAAAGTCATTGAATACGCGCAGAATTTTCTAGACGCAAACTTCCCGCTCAAAAACGGTCAGTACGCTGACGTTACTCGTTACGAGGTGCAGACCGGCGAGTTGGTTGTTCATCAAGGCGAAACCCAAACCAGTCTTGCGAATCCAGTTCAATTTGTCGGCTTTCTTGGCGAGCAGGCTAGCCCCTCTGGTGTTTTGTTGGTTAACAATGGATTGCACATCGAGATTCAAATTGATGCCAATGATGTGATTGGTAAGGATGATAAAGCCGGGGTTAAAGACCTATTGATGGAATCTGCTGTTTCCACCATTCAAGATTGTGAGGACTCCGTTGCTGCTGTCGATGCTGAAGATAAGGTGCTGGTTTATCGCAACTGGTTTGGGTTGATGAGTGGCACGTTGAAAGAAGAGTTCAATAAGGGTGGAAACATAGTCCGCCGTGAGCTGAATCACGATCGGGTTTACGCTGGGGCCGATGGCTCAGTGGTGACTCTCCACGGTCGAAGTTTGTTGCTGGTTCGAAATGTCGGACACCTGATGACAACGGATGCTGTGTTGTACGACGGTGCAGAGATTCCCGAAGGTATTCTCGACGCTATGGTCACCAGTTTGTGCGCCATACACGACTTAAAAAGCAAAGGTCCTATTCGTAATTCTAGACGCGGTAGCGTTTATATCGTTAAGCCCAAAATGCATGGACCTGATGAAGTACAGTTTGCGGTTGATCTGTTCGCGAAAGTGGAAGATGCCCTCGGTCTTGATCGTAATACTTTAAAGATCGGCATTATGGATGAAGAGCGGCGAACCACGCTGAACCTTAAGGAGTGCATTAGGGTCGCTAAGGAACGCGTGATCTTTATCAACACTGGCTTTCTTGACCGCACGGGTGATGAAATTCATACCAGTATGGAAGCGGGTCCAGTGGTTCGCAAAACCCTGATGAAGCAACAACCCTGGATTGCAGCCTACGAGGATTGGAATGTCGATATCGGATTAGAAACAGGCTTGCAGGGTCGTGCTCAGATTGGCAAAGGTATGTGGGCTAAGCCTGATGAGATGGCGCAAATGATGGAAGAAAAAATCGCTCATCCTGAATCGGGCGCGAGCACTGCCTGGGTACCTTCACCTACAGCGGCGACCTTACATGCAATGCATTACCACATGGTCAGTGTGGCGAGCCAACAGGAAAGTTTGAAATCTCGCCCCCGTGCTAGCCTAGATGACTTGCTGACGATCCCAGCGTTAGGTGGCACTAATTTGTCTCAGGCAGAAGTCCAAGAAGAGTTGGACAACAACGCTCAGGGAATTCTTGGATACGTGGTTCGCTGGATCGACCAGGGTGTGGGTTGCTCAAAGGTGCCAGATATTCATGATGTTGGATTGATGGAAGATAGAGCCACGCTCCGAATATCTAGTCAACATATCGCCAACTGGCTCCGGCATGGACTTTGCTCAGAAGAGCAGGTGATGGAAACACTAAAAAGAATGGCAGCAGTAGTTGATCGACAAAATGCTGGAGACGGTCTGTATCGCGATATGGCACCGGATTTCGACAAGAGCGTTGCATTCCAAGCAGCTTGCGACCTGATTTTTAGCGGTGCGGATCAGCCTAACGGATATACTGAGCCAGTACTGCATGCTCGAAGAAAAGAAGCCAAGCTCGTTCATTCGAATAATTAGGCCCTGACTCGTCCTACTTCTAGTGTCTTTTTGCTATAAAGGCACTAGAAGACAATTCAGTGGCGTCCACGCATCGTATTATCTATAAAACCAAAGCAAGTTCTGTTAGGTTAATATTTGTACAAATAGTGACCAGATTCCTACCCCGATGTCCGATTTGCAGAACAAAAAAATCCTGATTATAGAAGACGAAGCTTTGGTTGCCAGAGAACTGAGGAGTCGTCTCATTCGGATGGGCTGTGAAGTCGTCGGCATCGCCTACGGCAGGGAGGCTATTGAGCTGGCAAAAAGAACCCAACCCGATCTACTACTCACCGATATTCACCTAAAAGATGGTGAAGATGGCATTGAAATGGCCCGCACGATACAGGCTGAGCGAGATGTTCCCGTTGTGTTTCTGACGGCTTATTCTGATGACGCGACCGTTTCTCGTGCAAAAGAAGTAGCGCCTTATGGCTACATTATCAAGCCAGTGGATAATCGCGAACTCCAAATTGCCATCGATATGGCGCTATATAAATTCAATATTGAGCGTGAACTTAAAGAAACCCAGCAACTCCTGCAAACGGCGCTGACTTGTATAGGCAGCGCACTTGTCTTTGTCAATGAGAAGGGTTTCGTCACCGATCTCAATTCTGATGCTGAAGGCATGCTGGGAAAATCGAGAAGGCTGGCACGAGGTGAACCTTGGTCAGATCTGTTTACCTTAATTGGCGCCTCAATCGAAAATAAAATTAATGCGGCGTTAACAAGTGACGAGGTCGTGAAGATTGCGCCCTTTATTAACCATGCAGAAGGTGCGGTGCCTTGTTTACTCGATGGGATTGTCGGGCCCATGGAAAAAGGTGGCGTACTCATTCTGAGGGCACTTTCGGAAATTTCAGACCCGATTGAAGCGATGCCAACCACCGGAGAGTTAATGCGTCGGGTTGGGTCTGAACGTTTGATTCCCAGTGAGTCTTCTATGTGTCAGCTCTTGATTGCACGCCAACCGAGTGCAAATCGCGAGACGATAGAGGAAATGTCAGACCTTCTAAACCAGCGGCTCCGCTCCACTGATCTTGTTAGCACCTACACCTCAAGCCATCTCTCTGTCAGTATGCCTTACACCTCAGTCAATGATGGAAAGTTAATCGCCAATTCTCTGCTGCAAAAGCTGAAATCGCATTTTCCGCCAGAGCAAGGGGATTTCAGCATCGGCTTGTCTTTTAGTTCCCCTGGAGATCAACAACCTTTTGAACTGTTTCGACGCGCGAGTTGGGGCTTAAAAGTAGCCCAGGACTCGGGTGGCGGGCGTGTCATCACCTGGAATGATGAGGGCGATGTGC
>JBLHQQ010000117.1:0-7910 GCA_047625245.1 Candidatus Azotimanducaceae bacterium | reverse complement strand
CGCATACCCGGTGAAGGTTTTAAACCGGGTACTGATGCGTTCATCGTCACTCGATACGAAGATATCGCCGCCATAGTGCGAGATCAAGACCGGTTCCCATTGCCAGGTTCGCTTTTTGTTAAGCAAATCGCCGAGTCGGGGCTTGACCCTTTCAAACAAGAACATGTCAACGTGATGTCAGCTTCCATGGCGACCTTACGCCCCAATCCAGAGCTGTGGCGATCGCATCGTCAAGAGCTTACCGACCCTTGGATTGGCCCAGGTGCAACCCGTCACAAAGATATGGTGACCAGAGTTGCAAACGAACTGATCGATCAGTTCATTGAACGCCGAAGTGTCGAATGGGTGGGTGAATTTGCTCAGCCATTACCACAAATTGTGATGGCCAATGTGCTCGGCTGGCCCCTTGAAGATTTACACAAGCTGAAGCAGTTTGGAGACGGCTGTGTTCAACCTTTCGTGTACGGTAGCGGGCACAGAAATCAGCTTCAGCGAGATGAGATAAAAGCACAATTTGCTGTATTAGATGAGTTCGAAACTTATAGTGCGGAGCTAATTCGACAAAAAAGAGCACATCCTGAAGACGACATGATCAGCGCTCTGACACAGGTACACTACTCACCTTTGGATCGAACCCTGACCGATCCAGAGATAAACGGTATTGTCTACGCGATGGTCATCGGCGGTCTTGAAACCACCCAGTACGCTCTCGCCGAACAGGTGCAATTGCTGATCGAACATGATGATATCTGGTCATCCATAAAATCTGACCCGAGCAAAATTCGCAGCTTTACTGAGGAGGCAATGCGACTACGATCTCCCACTCAGGGGCTTTCTACCCGCATCACCAGCCAAGATGAAGTCTTTCAAGACGTGACCGTACCCAAAGGTTCCTTCTTACATTTACGCTGGGCAGCAGCCAACATTGATCCAAAAGAATGGGATGATCCAAAGACGTTAAAGCTAGATCGTAAAGCTGGCACCAGGCACCTAACCTTTTCCCAGGGAGCACGGGTATGCCCGGGAGCGACCCTTTCTCGAGTGGAGCAGACCGTGGCCTGGGACGTGATCAGCCAAAGAATCGAGAAGTTTAACTACAGCACCAACAACAACTTTTTACATCAGCCCGGCATCATGCTGGGAACACTAGAATTGAATTTGGAATTTACTCACTGAGAGAGAGAACACATGGCAGGTAGACTTGAAAACAAGGTAGTCGCTATCACTGGCGCAGCAAGTGGTTTTGGTGAAGCAGCAGCAATTCGGTTTGTGGCTGAAGGCGCTAAGGTTGTGCTTGGCGACATCCAGGAGGAGGCAGGACAAAAAGTGGCTGCTAGCCTTGGAGATGCCGCAGTATTTGTTAAATGCAATGTGACCTCAGAGGATGACGTCGCAAATTTAGTTGATACCGCAGTTACCCGCTTCGGTCGACTCGACGTTATGTACAACAACGCTGGCATTGTCGGTGCTGCTGGACCCATTGCAGATACTGTGACAGACGAGTGGAAGTTCACCATCGATATCTTACTAAACGGAGTCTACTACGGATGTAAGCATGCGGCACGAGTCATGATTCCCCAGGGGTCAGGCTCCATCGTGAGCATGTCTAGCACAGCAGGGCTCATGGGTGGTCTTGGCCCTCACGCCTACGCCACAGCAAAACATGCGGTGATTGGACTCACTAAAAACGTTGCCTGCGAACTCGCTCAATACGGAATTCGGGCCAATGCAATCTCACCCGCAGGGATGGCAACACCCATGGTTGCAGCCCTACAAGGTGACCCTTCCGACATTGAGGGGACCAAAAAGAATCTCGCCGCAGCTTCGCCGCTTAAAGGTCGAGCAGGCGTTGCTGACGATGTCGTCAACGCTGCGCTTTGGCTCGCTAGCGATGAGTCTGGCTACACAACAGGACACACACTCACCACCGACGCAGGCATTACGATTGGGTCGAACAACGCAACACCTTTCCCTAAGCACCAACCCATTATTCGTGAGGCTGGCAAGCGCGGTCTGGACGACTAGATGGCTCCCGACTAGTCTCCCGCAGCCAGCACCTGGTTGCGGGACTCTAGTTCCTGCCGAAGCTCCATATGCTTTTCTTCTGTGATGGGGTAGCTCCAAGCTATTGCGCAAGCCGTTAAGTAAAAAACCGAAGGAAGCATGGCGAATAAAAAACTTAAACCAAAGAGCTGATCTTCTGAGTTCAGTTCAGGCATTTGCGTGTTAAAACCTATATAGGCTAAGCCAAAGAGTCCAATACTACCGCCTATTGACCCGGCCAATTTAGCCGTAAAAGAGTAGGTGGAGAAAAACAGCGCTGCTCGATTCTCGCCGGTTTTTAGTGTATCCAAATCAATCACATCGGCTTTCATGGAATTTGGCAATGCAGCAAACCCACCCGCAGCAAAACCGGTCACCAGAGTGATGGGTAGCATGTACCAAAAATCACCTTCTCCCAACAACAGGTAGAAGGGATGAGCTAGGCCGATCACGGCGAAACAACTCACATAGGCTTTGTGCTTTCCAATCTTCGTTGACAGCCAAACCCAGAACGGCACACCAGACATGTTCGCCAGATAGAAAAATGTCAGCATGTAAATCGCTTTCGCTTCCTCGTGAAGAACGTAGGTAATAAAAAATATGTAGAGCGGCGTGGTAATCGCGAGTGCCGTTGAACTCACCATAAACGCCATAATCAGTCTCAAGAAGGGTTTATTACTGAACATCAGCTTTAGACCTTCTTTAATCGGCATCACGGTGCTGGCATAAGCCGTGGGCTCAGGCACCTTTGTGACAGTGAAAAATACGCAAATTGGCATAATGATCAGCATAGTGATGCCCACCAGTTGGAGGACTACGCTGCTACCCCCCAGGCCGAAGAACAGCAACGCCCCAGCGGGTACCAACTGAGCCGAAAGACTGCCAGCAACGCCCATCATCGATCGAACGCCGGTGATCTTCGAACGTTCATTGTAATCAGGGGAGAGCTCTGCGGCCCAGGCATAGTAGGGAATCATCATCATTGTGGTGGCGATGGACAAAACAAACATCCAAATGCCCAGATGCCAAGCACCAGCGCCCTCTGGGGGCAGAAACAGCTGGTAGATAGACAACATCATCACAGGCGTCGCCAGGGCGATCCAGAATCGACGACGACCCCAGGGCGTTGGGTAACGGTCTGTTATGTAGCCAAAAAATGGATCAGTAAATACATCGGAAACCCGCACCAGAAACAAAATCGTTCCCATTGTCACCAATGACACCCCAAGGTCGCCGCTATAAAACTGTGGAATAAAAACCAATACAGGAAACAGCGCCATGCTAATAGGCAGATCCGTCAATCCATAGTAGAAAAGCGTTTTCTTCTTCAATGGCATAAATCAACTCCAAAAGGCCTCACTGGACTATGTTGATTTAAATCAATGCTGTAAACGAATATTTAGTTCAAGTAGACTGAAAACAATCAGAAGTGACTGTTTATTTCCAAAGGTGCAATTCATGACAGAAATGTTGAAAGATCTGGACCCCACCAACATGGCGCGATCGCCCGGGGTAACCTATCAAGAACTGTTGGATCAGGATTCACATGAGGTTCCGCCAGTATTGCGATTGGAATCACCTAAGGATCTTGGGCTTAACGAATTCTCAACCAAGCGCTATACAAGTGCCGAGTGGCACGAGAAAGAGGTCGAGAAATTATGGAAGAAAGTCTGGCAATTCACTTGTCGAGAAGAGGACATTCCGGAACCAGGTGACCACTACCGCTATGATATTGCAGGTATGTCTTTTCTGATTGTTAGAACCGAGGCAGGTGAAATTAGGGCTTACCCCAATGCCTGCCTACACCGCGGCCGTATGCTGAAAGAGTTTGATGGTAACGCCACTGAATTGCGTTGCCCATTCCACGGCTTCGCCTGGCATTTAGATGGTTGTTTGAAAGACGTACCCGCTAGATGGGACTTTCCCCAGGTAACCGACGAAGAATTCTCATTACCCGAACTGCCTGTCGCACTCTGGGGTGGATTTGTATTTATCAACCCGGACCAGGATTGCTCGCCATTCGATGATTTCATTTCCGATATGAAGAGCCAGTTTGAGCGTTGGGACCTGGGGGCTTTATACAAAGAAGCCCACGTAGCGAAAGTGATGCCGTGTAACTGGAAGATCAGCCAGGAAGCTTTTTGCGAGGCGTATCATGTGAACTCAACACATCCACAAATTATGCGTGGTATCGGCGACACAAACAGTCAAGTTGATGTCTGGGAAAACTGTGCTCGAGTCATCACACCTGGGATTACATCAAGCCCTCTACTCGACTACGAAATTACTGATGAAGATATGCTTCGCGCCATGATGGATTTACCCCCAGAAGCCGATGTGCCAAAGGTGCCAGAGGGGATGAACGCCAGAGCTTTTATGGCCGCCATCAGCCGAGAGAACTTACGCCCCCTCGCCGGTGACAAGGTAGATGAGTATTGCGACGCTGAAATTGTCGATAGCATCGACTACACCATATTTCCAAACTTTCATCCCTGGGGAGCCTTTAACAAAATCGTTTATCGTTTTCGACCCAACGGCAATGACCATCGTTCTGCCATTATGGAGTGCATTATGCTGTCACCCTTCCAGGGCGATAGACCTCCCGCAGCAAAAGTACACTGGCTAAAAGAAGATGAAAAATGGTCAAGCGCCTTAGGCTTCTTAGGCAAGGTATTCGATCAGGACGCCTTCAACATGCCTAAGGTTCAACTAGGCCTGGAATCGACCTACAAACCCGGCATCACGCTTTCAGGCTATCAGGAAGGCAAGGTCCGGTGGTTGCATCACAAGTTGACTGAGTGGGTAGGAGAATAAAAATGGCGAGCCTATATCATCCTTTCGACAACGATCATCTCTATTCGCTCACTACCGATGGCAATATAGAAGTGTCTGTTGATGGCAGAACAGGACTGTTCACGACCCAGGGCATTCATATTTCAGGTGAGATTAAACAAGCTGACCCGCAGCTTTGTGTTTGGGTTGGGAACAACCCAAATCCAGCAACACAGTTGTCTCGGCCTAGAGTTGCCGGTCGCGAAATATAGTAGCCGATAGCGAAATAAGATGACTTCAGGAGACGGCGATAATGTTCGCACCCTGATTCTTGGGCGTCGAGTCATCGCAGTTTCGAATCGTTTCTGCTACCTGGTACATAGGTTTTTTAAGCATTATGGTGAGTTCCTCACTAGCTTCAATACGAAGGAGTGCCGCATCCATACATCGCAGCCACTGATCTCTCTCTTTCGGTCCAATCCGAAACGGCTCGTGTGGATCGGTCAAACATACAGTGCCTTTTATAGCTTGATAAACCGGCGGGCCACCCATCCATCCGGTCAGATATGCCGCCAACATACGCTTAATGTGATCGAGGCTTTCAGCATGCATCGCTCGAACCTCTTGTGCTTCTTCCATTTCATCCATCACGTCATAGAAGGCCGCAGCGAGTTGCTTAATACCAGCGTCTCCCAGAATTTCATAAGGCGTTTGTGGTTGTTCCATGATTGCTCCCTTTCTTTACCTGAATGCTTCACCAAAAACAGGCTTCATTAGAAACTTGCTTGATTGGAAGTCTACTTAAAAAAAAACACACTTAACAAGAGCTGCTTTAAGTATGAGCAAAATAATGTGTAACGATAAACACACTGTAGATGGTGCGAAAATATGATCAAACTCTACTTTTTTGTCCAATCCAATCCTGACATAGCAGATGAGACAGGGCCTGTTACAACACTACAGGAGGACGCAGCCGAGCTTATCAAAACCCTATATCCAAGCACAAATGCTGCTGTATTCTCCGCTGCCATTGTAGACGCGATTGCCGGTCGACCGCCTAGTATGAGCGGCGCCCTTGAACTCTGGTTCGACGATGCTGAAGAAGCCAATGCTGCAAGTGAGGTACTACCGAACGCCATATTTACCAATACTATCAAAGTTGCCGGTAAGGCTATTGGAGTAGAGAGAGTGGTGATGCGCCGCCCAGAGTTCTACCAAAAGAATGGGGTCAAAGGCCTTTACGCATTTCGTCGAAAATCTGATTTGTCGGTGGAAGATTTCCAATTTTATTGGTGGCAGAACCACGGCCCCATCGCTGCGCTGACAGAAGGCGCCACATGTTATATCCAATGCCATGTCCCTATGAACGCCTATGAAAATGGAAAACCTGAATTCGATGGTGTTACTGAACTTTATTGGCCGGATGTGACAAGTGCCCTACAAGGTATTGGATCGAAGCAAATGATCGAAGACCAGTCTACCGATGCAAGAAACTTTGTAGATCTTGAGAGCGTCGATCTAATGATTGCAGAACAACACATGATTATCCCACCCTGGAAGGAAACCTTATGAGCGACCAATCAACCAACTACGATGATGTTAAACAGTATCGACTAGATCCAGAACGAGAGCAGGAACTTGTCAACTCTGCTGGCGAATGTGTATTTATTTGGGCTAACAAGGCGGGCCACCCTATTGGCGTCATTACTGCCTATGTACCCGTAAAAGGCAAAATTTGGATGACGGCGACAAAGGAGCGAGTGCGAATTAAGGCCATCGCGCGGGACGGTCGTTCTTCTTGCGTGTTTACTAGTAAAGGCACTCATATGGGTGGCGGTAAAACCGTGACCTACAAAGGCCACACGGTGATCCATGATGACCAAGAAACCAAACTATGGTTCTACAATCTATTGGCAAATGGAATGGCACGCCGCCCCGATGATGGTAACGAATTCTCCAAGAACCTGAAGCCAGAACTGTTCGTCAAGTTCTTGGACACGCCGGAACGAATTGTATTGGAATTTACCTCTGAGCTATCTATCCCCTTTGACGGGGATAAGATGGCTCTGGGTACTGCTGCGGCTTACGCTAGCTTCGCTGAAGAAGAAAGCTAGCCGCCCGCAGCTAGCCGCCCGCATTCATAGACTCTGAAATGACAGCGTAGCCCTCTGTTGCTGCCAGGCGCTTACCCACCACCGCCTGGTAGTCATCAGAGTTGTACCAGGCCTTGGCTTTTTCTGCTGTCTCAAACTTAATGATCACAGTCTGAGCGCCCGGAGGTTTGCCTTCAATTGTTTCTGCAGCGACATCAAACGCCACCAGTTCTGCCCCATGGGCAGCCAGTGTTGGGCCTGCGCCAGCTGAATATTCCTGATACAGACTTGCATCGTTCACTTGATACTGTGCAATAAAATACGCAGCCATAATTTATCTCCTGTTAACTAACACGTTGTGGGTAGGCCGGGGCGAGATTACCGTTCTCGTCCCGCACATCAAATTCTTTACTAAGGTCTTCGACCCATTGGATGGTACCCGTACGGGCCATCAGGTCAGACGCTGTTGCAAGCGAAACAACGGTTCTACCAACGCCTAGCGGGGTTTGTGCACCCGATGAATCCCTACCAGCTGCAACAATGAATTCTGTCGCAACGGAACCAGGATAGAGGGTAATCGCAGCAATCTCTTTGTCTTTTAGTTCGACAGCCATATCTGCCGTCAGCCTATCGAGGCCCGCTTTACCCGCACCATAAGATGATGAAAAGTGGTAAGACAAACCACCGGGAGACGATACATTGACAATCAAACTACCTGCGCCAGCCTTGAACAACCATTTGGCAGCGTGCCAACTGGCAACATAGTGCGCCCGTAAGCCGATGCCAACCTGATCATCCCAGACTTGAATGGGGTGATCCCAGAATCCGCCACCCCAGGCAGGAGGGCTAGGGATCTTGTAAACATTGTTAACCAGTATGTCGATCTTGCCCTGCTCTTTACCGACAAAATCAAAAAGGGCTTCGATTTCATTATCGTTGGCGTGATCCACTCGCATGCCATGGCCTTCACCACCAGCTGCATTAATGGCGGCGATGCTGCCT
>JBLHQQ010000116.1:0-7923 GCA_047625245.1 Candidatus Azotimanducaceae bacterium | reverse complement strand
CAACTCGATTAGCCACTGGATTAACCATTGAAACTTGCGATTTTTGACCTCGACGAAACCCTTATCGGTATCGACAGTGATCACGCCTGGGGTGACTATACCGCCGAGCATGGTCTCGTCAACGCCGCCGAACACACGCTTGAAAACCGCCGCTTCTACGAAGACTATAAACGAGGCAAGTTGGACATTGATGCCTATCTTGCCTTTTCGACCAAAGTTCTGACCCAGCATCCGCTAGAGACACTCTTAGAACACCGTGCCAGGTTTATAGAAACCGTGATCAGTCCTGCCATTCTGCCTGGTGCCAGAGACCTAATAGAGGGGCACCGTGATCGCGGAGATCAACTCGTTATTGTCACTGCGACCCTCGAATTTGTTACTCGCCCCATTTCCTTATTGTTAGGAATTGAAGAGTTAATAGCACCGATTCCAGAGCTGACAGATCAGGGTTATACCGGGAAGATCATAGGAACCCCAAGCTTTGGCGCGGGCAAGGTCACACGTCTCAATACCTGGATGGCAGAAAAGGGCCTCTCTCTTGCAGGCAGTACATTCTATTCTGACTCCCATAACGATCTCCCCTTACTGCTACTAGTGGACCACCCTGTGGCGGTTAACGCTGATCCAATTCTGGCTCAAGTTGCAAAGGAAAAAGGTTGGAAATGCATCTGTCTAAGTTAGTACTTGCCTTATCTCTTTTGTTGGTTGGGTGCGAAAAAATCCCAGAAACAATTAGTGAACGTAAACTCGCGCCTATCGATCGAAGCCAGATGCTACAAATCGCCGTCCACCTCAAGCGCCATGCCACTTCAAACGGGGTTGAGCTAACTCAGGAGGTGACCGCACTCAGGGAAGCAACAATGCAATTCCTTGAGCGCCCAGACGACCAGGCACGCAGCAAACTACAACTAAGATGGAGATCAGCACATGAAGCCTATGCCAGGGCGCAGTTCGGGTTTTTAACAACGAATGAGGAACGACGGCAGCTCATCTTTAGAATCGACGCGTGGCCAGCTCAACCGGGATTTATAGATGACCTGCCTCTCTATCCTGAAAGCGGTATTATCAATGATGAAACCCTGCTCTTAAGCCCAGACGTGCTGATGCACCAACACGGTATCACCGACGACGAAGAGGTTGCTCTCGGATTTCACAGTATGGAGTACCTAATCTTTGCTCGACCACTTGCAGATTTTTCGCAACAGTCGAATCAAACTCGTATCAAACGAAGACGGCAATTTCTTGCCATTGTGGCGGACCAACTTGTGAAAGATACCTACAGTATCGTCGAGGCTTGCGCGGGACAGTTTGACGCTGTGGCTTATCCTGAGGCTTTGAATCTGCTGAAACAAGTCCTAACCGGAAACTTACAAAAGCTTCGCCTGGCATTTCGCGAGAGTAACCTTGTGACGACCAATGACTCGGGCCATAGCACCTTTAGTGGTACATCGTTATTGACCCTAAAATCAGAGATCGCATCACTGGAGGCATTTATGGTCACGGCAGTACCAATGGAAGCCATCCTCAAAACCATCGACCCAAACGCTTACGCCAATTTCAGGGCCACGTTACTAGAACTCGACCAGCTATTGAAAGACAGTGATCAGAACGAAGTCTCCAGGGCAAACTTGCCTCTGCTACTTTCTGCGCTGATCCATCAACTGGAATCCTTTGACAGAATGCTGATCCATCAACTTCCTGCTAGCTAATTCCTTGTAAGAACAGCTGGTAAGAACCGCTGGTAGGTAAAGTCGTTAAGAAGGCCGCCATGCCAGATTAAGTTCTCTGGCCGCTTTGACGTCATCCAGTCGTTTTACTGGCATGGTAAACGGTGCATTCTTGACCAGCTCGGGCGTGGTTCTAGCTTCTTCTAGAATACTGGTCATGGCTGCAATAAACCCATCCATCTCTTCGCGACTCTCTGTTTCTGTTGGCTCAATTAAAAGACATTCCGGCACCAACAATGGGAAGTAGGTTGTAGGCGCGTGATAACCGTAGTCCAGCAGCCGTTTGGCGAAATCCATAGCATTGACGCCGAGTTCTTTCGCCTCTCTAGACAAGGTCACAATAAACTCATGGGTGGCCCGGCGTTCAGGGTAGGCTAAAGTAAAGCCGGCTTTTGAAAGTTCTTTGGCCATGTAGTTGGCATTCAAGGTCGCATACTCACCTACTCGATGCATTCCGCTGCGACCCAACAATCTTGCGTAGGCGTAAGCCCGAATCAGAATGCCAGCATTACCCATAAAGGCAGAAAGGTTGCCAATACTGTCTGGGATCTCATTCTTGCCCACCCAGTAAAAGGTGCCGTCCTCTTTCTGTCCGACGATGGGAGTCGGAACAAAAGGCGCAAGCCGCTCACCAACACCTACCGGACCAGACCCCGGTCCACCTCCACCGTGCGGTGTGGCAAAGGTTTTGTGCAGATTCATGTGTAGGACATCAAAGCCCATGTCTCCGGGTTTTACCTTGCCAAGAATCGCATTGAGGTTTGCACCATCGTAATAAAGTAACCCTCCAGCCTCGTGAATGATTGCGGCAATTTCCTTTACTTTGCGTTCAAAAACACCGCAGGTGGACGGATTCGTCATCATCAAACCGGCCGTCTTTGGGCCAACTTCTGCTTTTAGTGCTTCGATATCGACATCGCCATCCTTGTTCACTGCCACTTCACGAACGGTGTAGCCGCACATGACCGCCGTTGCCGGATTAGTGCCGTGGGCAGCATTCGGAATCAATATTTCGGTGCGAGCGTCATCTCCCCGTTTGTCATGATAAGCACGAATCATAGCAACACCGGCAAACTCACCCTGCGCGCCAGCCATGGGTGTTAACGATACCCGCTGCATGCCAGTCAAATCCTTTAAGTACTCCTGCAATTCAAATAGACACTCTAGGTATCCCTGACTGTGCTGTTCCGGAGCCATAGGGTGTCGATTGAGGAACCCTGGAATACTCGCAACCTTATGAGCACCGCGTGGGTTGTACTTCATGGTGCAGGAACCTAGAGGATAAAACTCACCATCAATGGAAAAGTTCTTTCGGGACAGGTTTGTAAAATGTCGGACTACTTGAAGTTCTGATGCGGCAGGCAATCCCAGAGAATCAGTTCTGATCTGATCTGCGGGTAGTGAATCAAGGTTGATCTCGACGGTTTCATATTGCGCCCTGGCACTACGTTCTTCGCTACCTTTTTCGTAAATGAGCATCAATTAGCCTCCAGAGTTGATTGAAGCACCTGAACAAAGGATTCGATGTCCTCGTCTGTTTTGACCTCGGTTACATTAGTCAACATACAATTAGCAAGCGTTGAGTCGACTTCCCCTAGGTCATAACCACCAAGGATGCCCTGCTCTGCCATTGCCGCGAGCACAACTGACGCGGGCTTCGGTAATTCCAGCACCGTCTCATGAAAAACCGCTTGGGAAAACCGTGCCGAAACACCTTCAATTTTGGTCGCCTCTGCCAACAGCTTCCTGACTCCGAGGTGACATTTTGCGGCAATATTTCGAATACCATCGTCTCCCATCAAACTCATATAGATGGTAGCGGCCGTGACCAGTAAGCCCTGATTGGTACAGATGTTCGACGTCGCCTTACCCCGCCGAATATGCTGCTCTCGTGCCTGTAACGTCAGGGTAAAGCCAGTTTTCCCTTCGGTGTCTTCTGTCATGCCAATAATTCGACCGGGCATCTGACGAACAATCGCGAGCTTGCAACACATATAGCCAAGGTAGGGCCCACCGGAGGCGACTGGGATGCCAAAGGGCTGGCCTTCGCCGACAACAATGTCTGCCCCAGTGTCACCCCACTGGCCTGGAGCGCCTAATATGCCGAGCGCCATGGGGTTAACCACGCCAATCATAAGTTGACCGTTTTCATGAGCAAACCGAGTCAAAGCATGCACGTCTTCGAGTCCACCATAAAAGTTTGGATACGAAATCGCCAAGGCCGCAAAGTCCTCACCGGCATGGGCCGCCAACGCGTCGTGATCTAGCTGACCCGAATCGGTCAACCAAGGAATCGTGACCAGCTCAATCTTTTGGTTACGGACAATGTTATGCACCGCACTTTGATAATTGGGATGAATGTTTCCTGCCAGTAGCACCCGTCTAGATTTGGACCTGCGATTCGCTCGTACTGCCATCAAAATGGCCTCTGCCAAAGCGGAAGCTCCGTCATAGACCGATGCATTGGCGACATCCATACCCGTAAGTCGCGTCATCATGGTCTGAAATTCGTAGATGAGTTGCAGCGTGCCCTGACTCGCCTCTGCCTGATAAGGCGTGTAAGCCGTCATAAACTCACCTCGGGATACCAGATCCCAAACCGCTGCAGGGATATGATGCTGATAGGCACCGGCGCCCAAGAATGACAGACTCACTTCATCCTGTTGAGCGCGCTCGGACATGAGCCGCACCAACGCCATTTCGGATATTGCTTCCGGTGTACTATTTAGAACGCCACCCCTAAGGTCTGCTGGGATTTCATCAAACAGTGCTTCGATCGACTCGACGCCAATAGCATCAAGCATAATCTGCTCATCCTGTGTCGTATGCGGCACAAAGGGCATGTCATAACCTCGTATTGATTGACTGTGAAACAGCCAGATATTGCCTAGTGGTGTTTTTACTTAGAGAGCCTTACCTAGTGGTCTTCGGCTTCGCAGAGTTTCTGATAGGTACTCATGTCCATCAGGTTCTCAAGTTCTCCCAGATCGCTAGGTTTTAGCTTGAAGAACCAGCCATCCTCATAAGGAGACTCATTGACGGTTTCCGGTGCATCTTCCAATGCCGTATTAACGGCGATGATCGTGCCGGAAACGGGTGCGTATACGTCGGAAGCAGCTTTCACAGATTCCACCACGCCGGCTTCGCCGCTAGCAACGACGTCTGCATCCATTTCTGGTAACTCGACATATACCACATCACCAAGGGCGTCTTGAGCATGATCAGAAATGCCAACCGTTATGGTTCCGTCATCTTCCACTCGCGCCCATTCGTGACTCTTGGCGTAACGCAATTCTCCAGGAAACTCGCTCATTCCTTCTTCCTCATACTTATCTATAGTGAGTTGGGTTGGTCATTATTGATGACTAATCAGCCAGATAAACCTGTTGGCCGTTCCGAGCAAAGGGTGGCGCTACTTTCTGCACCGGTATCCGTTTGTTACGAATCTCAACCTCCAAAGGACCAGCACCGACATTAATTCTCGCTAATGCTATTGAATGGGACAGCGTCGGCGAATAGGCCCCGCTGGTAATTTCCCCGACCTGTAAACCTTGTGAAAAAATCGGATAGTGGCCACGAAGTACACCTTTCTCTAGCATCACCAGGCCAACCAATTCCTTCGTGGTTTTTGCAGCCAATAGCGCCGACTTACCGATAAAATTGCGATCATCCGTCATCACAACAGTCGAGCTCATATTGGATTCAAACGGATTAACGGTCTCGTCCATATCACTGCCGTAAAGATTCATACCCGCTTCGAGTCGCAAAGTATCTCGCGCCCCAAGACCGACTGCCGCAATTCCAGCGACACGGATCGCCTGCCAAAATGTGACGGCGTCGGTGCCTGGTAGTATTATTTCAACACCCTTTTCTCCGGTATAACCCGTTCGAGCAATAAACCAATCTCCAGAAAATTGACCCACAAAAGGTTTTAACTCGGAAATCAATTTCGCCCGCTCGGGCGTCACGATCGCCTTCACTTTCTCAATGGCTTCCGGGCCTTGGATTGCGAGGATAGCCAGTTCAGGGCGCTCAGTCAGGACACAATCAAAGTCAGAGGATTGCTTTTGCATCCAGGCAAGGTCCTTCACCCGGGTCGCGCAGTTTACAACTACCCTGTAGCCATCTTCAGTGAGATAAACAATCAGATCATCAAGAATGCCGCCTACTTCATTTAGCATCGCAGAATAGAGCGCCTTGCCGGGAACCGTTAACTTCGCTACATCATTTGCGAGCAGATAACGGAGGAATGCCTGGCTCTGCGCACCGGCCACATCTACCACAGTCATGTGGGAAACGTCACAAACTCCAGCCGCTTGACGGACCGCATGATGTTCTTCAATCTGAGAACCATAGTGAATGGGCATATCCCAACCACCAAAATCAACCAGCTTGGCATTGTCTGCTAGGTGCGCGTCATACAAAGGTGTTTTTAGTCCCATGGGGTTGCCAATCTGCAGCGTCTGCGAAAGGCGGCATTCTATCTTTTTCACAGATTGGAGGACAGTGACTTGGGCTCACGCCGGCGCTGAATTTTCTTTGACTTAGCTTACTGACCGGCTACCAGATCAGCTCGCAAACTTGATGATCATCGACTTCAATAAGCTGTTTTGATTAAGTGCTCTCATACCCCGATTACGGAGCCAACCAAGGGCTGGGGTTTGACTACTGTAAAGCCGCTTCAAGGTTTCCATTGCCGCTGCAACTGCAAGATTGTGAGGTTGCCTTGCCCTTTCGAAACGTCGCAGCACTGATATCTCTCCCGGTTGCTGCCCGGTAAGCTGGGTTTGACGTATCTCTAAAGCCAGGGCTTCTGCATCCGCCAAGCCTAAATTAGCTCCCTGCCCAGCGAGCGGATGTATGGTGTGGGCGGCATCCCCGATCAGAGCAACACCTGGGCCCACATACCGGTAAGTATGTTGCTGTTTCAGAGGGAAAGATAAGCGCTGATCGGTCCCGACAACTATGCCAAGATCCTGCTCCGATGTCTCCGAAAGCGTTTTGCAGAACAATTCTGCATTCAGCTTCATCAAACTCTCCGCATCCTGATGAGACCATACGATCGAACAAAGATGAGAGTCTGCGAGAGGCAAAAATGCCAGGGGACCTTCGGAGGTAAACCATTGGCGAGGTATTTGGTTATGGGGAAGCTCAGTTTGAATTGTGGTCACCACCGCTGTTTGGTCGTAGGACCAGCCTGCCGTGCGGAGCCCTTTGAGTTCACGAACTCTCGAGTTGCCACCATCAGCACCCACCAGCAAGTTGCAGATCAGTACCCTACCATCATCCAGCAAAACTCTGTTTCCACCCTCGCCTTCGACTATTTCCTGTACCGACTGTCCAAACAGAAGCTCGACATTTTCAAACTCTTCAAGTCGTTCATGAAGCGCTCCAACCAGCCGGTGATTTTCAATCACCATACCTAACTGGGGTACACCAATTTCTTCGGCGGAAAATTGGATTTCTCCCGCTCCTTCAACATCTTTTACATGCATTTCAAAGAATTTCGCGTGCCGTCCCAACTTGTCGATCACATCACAACGCTCAAGCAGTGCAATTGATGCAGCATTGAGCGCGCTCACGCGGGGGGCATATCCAGAAGATAACTCATAAACCGAGAGGTGGGGCTCGGATTGGGCTGGCGCAACCGGTGCCACTCCAGCATCAATCAACGCAATAGAATAATTCGTCCGAGCAAGCAGATTCGCGAACATCAATCCCACCGGACCTCCGCCGCAAATCACAATATCGTAATGAGACTCCATTAGGATGCTAGCGCCTGATTATGTTCCGCCATATAGGACTCGATTTCATCAATTGTCTTAGGGATCCCTTCGGTGAGGACTTCGTGTCCGGTTCGAGTCACAAGCACATTGTCCTCAATGCGAATCCCAATACCTCTGAAGCGAGCCGGCACATCCAGGCCCTCTTCGATATAGAGGCCAGGTTCAACGGTCATCACCATACCCTCTTCGAACTCACGCCAGGTCTCGTCTACTTGATATTCACCGACATCGTGGACGTCTAGCCCTAGCCAATGGCCAGTTTTGTGCATATAGAACTTTTTATAGGATTCCAGCTCGATAACTTCCTCAAGGTCTCCCTCAAGTAAACCCAACCTTAAAAGCCCTTCGGAGATAACTCGAACGGCTGCCTGATGGGGCTGATCCCAATGATTACCTGGTTTGATAGTGTC
>JBLHQQ010000115.1:0-7951 GCA_047625245.1 Candidatus Azotimanducaceae bacterium | reverse complement strand
GAAACTGCTGGGGCACCCACCTACTACTTCCCTCCAGAGGATGTTCTGGTGCCAATAACAACAAGTGGTTCACGGTCAATATGTGAATGGAAAGGAGTGGCGAGTTCCTTGTCCGTGCAAGGCGTACCGGATGCAGCATGGCGGTATGAAGAGATGTTTCCAGAGTTCGAGTCAATCTACATGTGGGTAGCTTTCTATCCGCAGCGAGTCGATTGTTTTGTGGGACTAGAGCGTGTTAAACCCCAGCCAGGCGGCTACTATGGTGGGTGGGTGACTAACGGGCTAGCGGGACCTATCAAAGGCGAAGCTGGAAGTTCTGGTTGGTAGTAAAGCAATGATCATGTGGCAGTTCAAAACTCGCTGTCTTCGTTCACATGACGTGAACAGCTCTTAATCGACGTATTTCCCGTCGCTTTGTACCACTGCAAGCCAAAACTATAGACAACGATGAGAACACTTAATACTAATCCAAAAATGAAGGACATTTTTTTAAAGCCAAAAAATTGAACTAAATATACGTTCAGAAACAGAGTTCAGATTTACTAGGCTAGTTAGAAATCGTGAAACACCACTTCTACAGTCTAGTTTCTAACTGCAGAAACGATACACCCATAATTTCGACAACAAATGGTGGTCTGTTCCTAGGCCACCAACCGTATAATGCGAAACCTAATTAGGACGTTAAAGATGATCTCTAGAAGAAATATTTTGAAGTCGACATCACTTCTCATGTTGGCGCCGATTGCAAACCTGATACCCAAAGAAGCACTAGCCGCATCTAATGTCGATATGAAAGATCCGTCGGTGGTTGCCTTAAAGTACGTTGAGGTCGCCGCTAATGCAGAGCGAATGGAAAAAATGGGTACAGCGGCGTCAGAACAATTTTGTGACAACTGTCGCTTCTATGCTGTCGAGAGCAGCGAGCAGACCCGAGGCGGGTGCGCATTATTCAGAAATCAGTCTGTCGCAGGCAAGGGTTGGTGTACAGGTTGGATACCTACCGCCTAAAGAAGATTCAACTAATTGTAGGGTTCTCAGAAACAGGATGAATATATTTGTACTTGATCATGACGTCGAGAAATGTGCTCGCTACCATTGCGATCAACATGTTAACAAAATGATTTTGGAAAGTGCACAGTTGTTGTGCACAGCACTCAATCTGAAAGGGTTTACTACTCCTTATCGTTCAACGCATACCAAACATCCTTGCACTCTATGGGTAGGCAATTCATTTGATAATTTTCAATGGTTGGTTGAACTCAGCAGTGCATTGAATGATGAATATCGTTGGCGCTACGAAAAAGAACAAGACCATGCATCAATCAAAGTTATTAGACAGCTCAAAGAATATCAGTTTCCCTCTCTGGGCCTAACACCTTTCGCACAAGCTATGCCGATCCAATACAAAGACAAAAATAACCCAGTAGCAGCATACAGACAATTTTACTGTTCTGAGAAATCCAGCTTCGCGACATGGACCAAACGTCCAGCTCCGGATTGGTTTTTGCCAGACCAGCAAACTGAGACTATGCCGTCATGAGTATGCTGGTTATCACTCACTAAAAAATCTTCATTTCGAAGCAACAGTTAGCGTGACAGCAAACTACCCTAGTCACCAGACGAAGTTATCGAAGAATTGTTGAGCGACGGTAAAACCCAACCGATCGCAGTAGACCAGCGTCACTAAAAATTAATTTAACAACCTGATCCTATTAGTTTGCAGTGGCGTATTAGATATTCAACCCATACTTATCGTGAGAAAAGGAAACAGTATGAGCGTCACAGCAGAGATCGATAACAGCACCTATCTTCTGCCCAGCAATTGCTCTCCGGAAGCGGAACTGGTGAAAGCGGCATTGGTTGAACGAAATCTAGAAACACCGATGATTGATAATGGGCTCTCGCGTGATGAAAAATATCGCCAGATCAAGTCATCCATGAAGGACATAGTCACAACCCTCGGACTGGACTTGAGAGATGATAGCCTGACCGAAACACCACATCGGGTCGCCAAGATGTACGTCGATGAACTCTTCAGCGGCTTGGACTACAGCCACTTTCCAAAGGTTTCCGTCATCGATAACAAGATGGGTGTCGAAGAAATGGTGAAGGTCGACAACATTAATGTCATCAGCACCTGCGAGCATCATTTCGTCACGATCGACGGAGCTTCAAGCGTCGCCTATATCCCAAAAGATAAGATCATTGGGTTGTCCAAGATTAATAGAATTGTTCGGTTCTTTGCGCAACGACCTCAGGTACAGGAGCGCCTCACCCAACAAGTCCTGGTCGCACTACAGACATTGCTAGAAACAGATGACGTAGCGGTTACCATTGAGGCTACGCACTACTGTGTGAAATCACGTGGCGTGATGGATTCAAATTCCTCTACGCAAACCATTGCATTAGGTGGGCAATTTAAGAAAGACCCGATCACCCGTTCAGAGTTCCTGCGATAGGCGATTCACTGATGGCATTTCTAACATCAGAATCGAGAAGTCTCAGAACGCGTTCGACTCCTAACACGCTCTGAGCCACAGTTATTATTGACACCTGAACAAGCCTAACTGGTTGATGCATAGCCACGACTCAGACAACAACTGCGAATTGTAGTTGCGGTGCCTGCCCTTATGGTCTCGGTGATGACGTTGGCGTACCTCATGGATGATCGAGTTGAGGACACAAGACACCTCCTGGTAATGGTCAGAGTTCTATCCATCATTATGTTTCTGTAAGCAGGTTGGATTTGTAATTCCCAGCAGCTTACGCCAAATCTGAGTATCGCGATCGTTTTCGCTGAGATTTGCGGCGCCGGTTACCTTGTTTCTATACCAGGCAAGGTATTTTTCAACGCTGCTCGCGTCCTGACTCGTACTTTCAACTTCGATTAGGAATAGGGGGGTTACCACTCACTTTAAAGGCTAGAATAGCGCTCCACAGTCGGAGGAATCATGTTGAGAAGTCTTGTACTGACCATACTGCTCGTCATCACAACAAATACACTACAGGCGAGTGAACTAAACGATCATGACTGGAAAATCGTCAACTACTGGTCAAAATCCTGCGCGCCCTGTCGAGTAGAGATTCCTGAGTTCAATCACCTGAGCCAAGCACTAGTCTCGTTTGATGTGGTGGTTTTGGGTGTGAATTTTGATGAGGATGAGCGCGAGAAGACGTTGCGGATAGCAGAGTATATGGGCATCGAGTTTGCGACTCTCACCATCGAGGAAGTTGAGAGACTCAACCTCACCCCGCCCTCTGCGCTACCCACCACCTATATTCTTGCACCGGATAATACGGTCAAAGCCAAACTGATTGGTGCACAGGATCGGCAGGGCATTTTGTCTAAGTTGGCTGAACTTAATTTTCGAATACAGGGTATTGGCAATCAGAGTTTTGAAATGCCCTTAGGCGTAAAATCAGGATCTGGGAAATGAGGTCACCAGGGCACTTACTTTTCTGGTACCTCATCAGCTTAACAATAGCACCAATAGCGAATGCGGCAGACATCCAGATGTTGCAAGCACCTGCGAGGGAACAAACTAGTCTCTCTCGTCTCACCATCGATGACACAGGCACAGTCCACTTATCATGGGTCAAGTCGAGCGGTAAGATCAATTCGCTGTATCGCTCAGCATTTTCCAATAACTCCTCCGGCGGAACCTGGACTGACGCCTCACTGATTAGCTCGGGTAATGACTGGTTTGTGAACTGGGCAGACTTTCCCTTTCTGTCAGTCAACGGGACATCCATGGCAGCGCACTGGCTTCAGAAAAGCAGTCAAGGCACCTATAACTACGATGTAAAAGCCACTTTCTACAATGGCGTAACGCAACGCTGGAGCTCTCCCGCGACGATCCACAAGGATGGCGTGAGTGCTGAGCATGGTTTTGTGAGTATGTTACCCATGACGGAGAACCGCACTCTGATCACCTGGCTAGATGGACGCAATACAGTTAAAAAGGAAAATACTGAGGGCCATGCTTCGGGCCACGGCATGGACCATGGCATGGGCGGCATGACCCTACGCGCGGGGATCTTTAGCGCCGGCGGCAGCACCCAGAAGGAATGGCAACTCGATGCCCTTGTCTGTGACTGCTGCCAGACCAGTACAGCTATGACAAAGTCCGGTCCAGTGGTGGTTTATCGTAATCGCAGCGAAGCTGAAATCAGGGACATCTACATTACTCGCATGACTGACAGTGGCTGGTCAGCGCCGGCGCCCGTCTATGCTGACAATTGGGAAATCGCCGGTTGCCCTGTTAACGGCCCCGCCATCGCAAGCGGGAATGGCCTCACGGCAGTCGCCTGGTTCACAGCAAAAGACGACGTACCCACCGTGAACATGGCTCTCTCCACGGATGATGGCGAGCGCTTTGGGACGCCCATCGTCGTGGCAAAAGACTCGACCAATGGCCGCGTATCCATTGCGATACTTGAGTCCGGCGACGTTGTTGTCAGTTGGCTTGACGTTGAGGATGCCGCGGCGCATTTGAAACTTGCCAGGTATGACCCGCAAGGCAATCTGAAAGAGAGTCTCATAGTCGCAAAGACATCAGCGTCAAGACGTAGCGGCTTTCCAGTGATTGTGAGTCATGGCGATGACGTCTATTTAACCTGGACCGACATATCGAGCGAACCCCGGGTCAAGGTCGCCAGGGTGCAGTTCTGATCGTGTTGAACAACTTCTTTGTTGGCACTGAACTGCATGGAGATTCTCTTTATGGTGCCAGCACCCTTTTTATGGTGCCAGCACCCTTTTTATGGTGCCAGCACCAGGACATCAGCAAAAGCCTTGAGCAACTGATTAACATCCAGACTGTCGGTTGTGTGGCCGAACACCAGACGGTCAGGGCGAACCAGAATCACTGCACCGGCGAGCAACGCGGGCGATAGTTTGCCGCGTTTCACTTTCAGCTGACCTGTTTGGCAAAGTTGAATATTGAGCCGTTTCACCAGAGCCGCACTTTCGTCCGTCAACGAGAGTGCCGCGTTATCATGAGCAACCAGCGCAAAACCTTTACCCAGTAGGTCATCGAGTTTCGTCTCTGTTCCTTCCAACGTTTCCACAATGGGCTGTCGAAACAGGTAGCCAGTCTCGCCGTCATCATTGACTTGATCTAACAAAACAACACCGGCGCGAATCGGTGGTTGATCGCGGCCCTGTCCATAGCCGGAAGAGGCCAGGTTGTCAGCAGTTTCAGGTGCAGGTTGCTCCAATCGCTGTGCCGCTTCAACGTCGGCAAGGTGTTCCATCAACTGGCCAATCGCAACTGCCCAGGACACCATGTCGTGGGCATGGGCATCTCGCTCTGATTGATAGGTGTCGAGCAGGGACTCATCGCTGGTGCCGTTTAACACCAGCGGAAGCTTCCAGGCCAAATTCATGATGTCTCGCATGCCAGTATTCATACCCTGGCCCAGAAACGGTGGAGTTTGATGCGCGGCGTCGCCCGCGATGAGCACCCGCCCTACTTTCCAGGTGTCCGCTGTTGCTGCATGAAATTGATACACCGCGGCGCGACGAATCCTATAGGTGCCCCGTGGTGTCCATGGATCAATCAATTGATGAATGATCTCGGTCTTCAGCATGTCTTCTGCCTGCTCGCCCGGGTTGAGCCGAAACTCCCAACGCCGATAAGGATCTTTGGTGGCGACATAAGTATGAATTCGGTCTGGGTCACAAACCTGCAGCACCTCGTTGTTCAGGGTGTGGCCTTCTTGTGTGACGACATCAACCACCAGCCATTCACGATCGTAGCCTAGGTCGTGCCAGCCAATGTCTAGCGCTCTACGGGTTATACTGGACGCCCCGTCGCAGGCGAGTAGGTACTGGGCTGTTTTCGTGATTTCACGACTGTCATGTTGTGCAGTAACTGATATATAAGTGTCATGGTCCTTAAAGCTCGATACCTCGCTACCAATAAAGCTCGTCACATTCGCCTGCTCTAGAGCGCTGTCTCGCAAGTAGCCTTCGAGTTCTGGTTGATCGAAAAAGTTCATGGGTTGCCAGCCATTGGCACTAAAGGCAACTGAATCAGCACCAAACAGCCATTCGCGTTTTGAATTTGCAAAACCAGCCCGATCACCAGGGCGCAGTTTCTGCAGTAGACCATCGATCTCATCGGCCATGCCAATAGGTTGGAAAGCACGAATGATTTCAGCATCGAGGCTCACCGCTCTTGGCAGCGAGTAAACCTTAGGTTCTTTTTCAAACGCAACAACCTTAAGCCCGGCACGGGCGAATAGAATGGCGGCCATGCAACCGACGGGGCCAAGGCCAATAATCGCGACGTCATATTCAGCGGTTTCGCTCATCTGATCATCGCGACATCGGGCTCAGTCACAATCTCATTCTCAATGAAACCGAGCCCTTCAATTTCCACACGCACCTTGTCGCCAATCTGCAGTGGTCTTGGTGGTTTCATTGCAGCACCCACACCGCTGGGTGTACCAGTTGCGATCACGTCACCAGGTTCTAGCGTAAATGCAGTACTTAAAAACTCGATAATCTGGTAGCAATTGAAAATGAGGTCGTTGGTGTTGGTGGCCTGGCGTTCCTCGCCGTTGACAAACGTTTTCAAATCGAGATCGTGAGGATCGACTTCGTCTGGTGTAACAATTGATGGTCCGAAGGGGTTATGGGTATCCCAGGATTTACCCATTGTAAACTGAGGCGGCTTAGCAAGAAATTGCCACTCTCTAACGCTCACATCATTTAGAACACAGAAACCGGCGATGACTTTATGCGCATCGGCCTGGCTGACACGCCGACATCGTTTGCCGATGACGATACCGAGTTCGCCTTCATAGTCCAGCATCTGAGTTTCTTTGGGCGAATAGACGGGTGAGTAAGGTCCGGTTGCTGAAGTCGCTTGCTTGGTAAAAACCACCGGGTGCTTGGGGATTTCCATATTGCTTTCTAAAGCGTGGGCTCGATAGTTGAGACCTATGGCGAGGATTTTTGGTGGCCGTGCAATGGGTGCTTCGAGTGTGACATCGGCGGCATCAAAGTGAGGCGCTTGATCAACTGCCGCGGCTGCTTTTGCCATTGCGTCATCGCCGTCTTCAATGAATGCCAACATGGTTTTCGGTAATGAAGGGTCCGCAACACTTAGATCGACGACACCGTTACCTTTCAACAATCCAATGCGCGTATTGCCTGACTCAGAAAATGTAACTAGTTTCATCGTGATTCTCCAGGAACGAATAGGTTAGCCAGAGCCTCGGCATGGGCTTCTACCATGGCCGGGTCTAGGGGGTTTTGTTTTGAAAGTGATTCTGCTTCAACGGCGTTAGAAAACATCAAGGTCGCCGCACCGGTAATGATGTAGTAGAAATGATGGGCATCCATTTTTGGCGCTAGACCTAAGGCCACAGATTCTCCAAACAGCCGGCACACTTGCTCATACCAGCGCCGCACGCCGCGTTCCAGCAGCCAGTTAAGCCGCCAGTCACGATCCATGCCTTCCTGAATCATGAGACGATTTAATTCAGGATGCTTTGCGCAGAAAATCACATAAGACCTTACGAAAAATCTGAGCCTTGAAACTGGATCAATGCGTTCAATCGCAATTAAAGCAGTAACTAGTTCGGCCTCGGCGACCTTCATCATCTCATCAGCAGTGGATTTCCAGAGGTCTTGTTTCGACCCGAAGTGATAGCCAATGAGGCCACGTTTGACGCCGGCAGCCATTTCGATTTGGCGGGTAGATGCGGCGTCGTAGCCTTGGGTCGAGAAAATTTGTAGCGCAGCGCCAAGCAGTTTCTTGCGGGTTGCGTCGGCATCACGGACCTTAACAGCACCCCCCTTTTTGCCAGCAGGAGGCTTTTTGGAAAGCGCTTTTGTAGGCGAAGCATCTGTAGAAAGAGCGGTCATAGATAAATAACTTGTCAACTGTCAAGTCATTGTATAAATTACTCGTCGAACGTCAAGTTAAATATTTCAGCT
>JBLHQQ010000114.1:0-8031 GCA_047625245.1 Candidatus Azotimanducaceae bacterium | reverse complement strand
CAACGGTACGGTCACCAATAGTGATCAAAAAACTCTTACTCGCAACAGTCGGGTGTCCGATCACTCTATGAATGGCTTCTGCCAGATCGATGTCGACTGGCATTGGCGTGCCTTGCCTCACCAATGTGGCGGCATCTTTATGCATACGAGGCGCCTTGCCAAACAATACTGACATAGGCAGGTCGACAGGATTGGCAACAAGTTGTGTATCGTTGACAAGCAAATGTTGTTGATCGACGGCTTCACCGACAATCGCAAAGGGGCAACGCTCTCGCTCGCAAATCGCTTTGAATTGCTCAACATCTTCTTGAGCTACCGCTAGAACATAGCGTTCTTGGGCTTCGTTACACCAGATTTCCAGCGGCGACATTCCCGGTTCATCGTTCGGTATGTCTCGCAGTCGAAAGTCACCACCGACACCGCCATCTTTAACGAGCTCAGGCAGGGCATTGGAGAGTCCACCGGCACCTACATCATGAATAAACTGGACCGGATTGAGATCACCCAACTGCCAACACTGATCGATGACTTCCTGACAGCGATGTTCGATTTCTGGGTTACCTCGCTGCACACTAGCAAAATCTAAATCCGCTGTACTTGCGCCGGACGCCATGGAAGAAGCAGCGCTTCCCCCAAGACCAATCAACATCGCAGGGCCACCCAGCACAATTAACGCAGCACCGGGTTCTATTGCACGCTGCTCAATATGTTCAGCCCGGATATTACCCATGCCGCCGGCAATCATGATCGGCTTGTGATAACCGCGCACCTCGCCATCAACGTTAGACTCATAGGAGCGAAAATAACCGGCGATATTGGGCCGACCAAATTCGTTATTAAAGGCAGCACCGCCGATCGGTGCTTCGAGCATAATATCGAGCGCACTTACAATCCGATCGGGTTTACCGTAGTTAATTTCCCAGGCTTCCGGGTGGTCTGGAATGTTCAACCCAGAAACACTGAAACCCGTCAGGCCCACCTTGGGTTTGGAGCCTCGGCCAACCGCGCCTTCATCTCGAATCTCACCGCCAGACCCTGTGGCTGCACCAGGAAAAGGTGCAATAGCGGTCGGATGATTGTGGGTTTCCACCTTCATTAAAATATGGATATCTTCGATAGAGTAGTGATAAATTCGGGATTCTGGTTCAGGAAAAAACCGACCTGCGACGCTGCCGACTATGACCGAGGCATTATCCTCGTAGGCCGACAACACGTTTTCACCATTGGTATTACGATAAGTGTTTCGAATCATGTCCATCAGAGAATGCGTTTGATCCACGCCATCTAGAGTCCAGCTGGCGCCAAAAGTTTTGTGACGACAATGTTCTGAATTCGCCTGAGCAAACATCATCAGCTCAACGTCGGTTGGGTCACGGCCGAGATCAACAAAGGCCTCTAGAAGATAATCAATTTCATCCTCAGCTAGGGCCAAACCTAACTCGCTATTAGCCCGGGAGAGCGCTTCTCTACCATCAGCCAGAACCGGCACTATCTTTAGAGGCCGGGCAGGTTCTTCAATAAATAGCTGTTCAGCCTCGAGATTAGTATTGAGCACGGCTTCAACCATGCGATCGACAATGCTGCGATCAATCCGCGCCTGCTCCTCAACCGTTAACTCACCTTCCACCTCAAAGTAATAGGCAATGCCCCGCTCAACACGATGCACGTTCGGTAAACCACAAATATGAATAATGTCCGTTGCTTTGGAACTCCAGGGGGAAATGGTACCGGGCCTTGGCACAACGAGGCGATGGAGAGCATTATCCGAGGGTGCGGATTGCGCTATTGAGGGGCCGTAGCTGAGGATGACCTTTAGCTTCTCTGTGTCCTCATCACTAAGTTCTACTTCAACATCCACAAAGTGAAGGTAGCGGGTAAGCAACCCCTTAAGTTGGGGTAAACCGATATCCTTTAACACCTTCTCGACACGGAATGCTGATAGAGCCGGAGAACCTTCCAGTATTAACGGCGACATGCTGACTCCTAAGACTTCCGTTTAGCTTTGAAAAAGTCAGACATGAGCTGACCTGCTTCTGATTCGCAGACACCACCGGTGATCTGCACTTGATGATTAAGACCGGGATTGTCGAGCACGCTGGCACTTGAGACGATGGCACCGGCCCGGGGTTCCTTTGCACCAAATACCAAATGACTAATGCGAGCATGAACCAAGGCACCCGCACACATCGTGCAGGGTTCAATTGTCACGTACAGCGTGGCACCGGGTAGCCGGTAGTTATTCAGCCTGGCAGCAGCATCTCGCAACGCTACGATCTCTGCATGGGCGGTGGGATCGTGGCTCGAAATAGTCTGGTTAAACCCTTCACCAATCAACTGGCCGTCTTGAACCACCACAGCACCGACGGGTACTTCACCGACACTCGCAGCCTGTTCAGCAAGAGTCACGGCCATCTGCATCCAGTGGATAGCAGAACTCATTGATGCGGTTCTTCCTCCAGCAAAATATCGACGCCGAGTTCAAGGGCTACCGCATCGAGTTTCTCAGCCAGAGTTTGCCAGTTCATTTCAAAGGCGACTTCCACCGTAGCGTCCGCAGAAAAGGTCAGCTCGCCGCTCATAGGGGCGGCTGCAATATAGGTTTCCATTTCCACCACATTGGCAACATGATGTTCTAGTGCCAAACTCACCTCGTGAACAATACCTGGCCGATTTGGACCGACAATATTCATCTCCAAGACACGGGTGTTTTTGATTTCAGGGTCATTCTCGGTTTCTTCAATAACAGAGGAAATCTGCTTCAGCTCGGATAGCGCCATCTTTAAGACTTCAACTTTATCATCACTGGTTTGCACCACGACAATACCGGCAAAGCGGCCAGCTAACTGACTCATGCGGCTTTCCAGCCAACTACCACCATGCTGACTGACAACATCGGCCATAGTTCGAACCAAACCCGGTTCGTCATTGCCGATAAAACCGATTACGAGTTTACGTTGAGACATTGAGCTACTCCCACTCTATTGTTGCGGGTGGTTTACTGGATATATCGTAGGTCACCCGTGAGATACCCTTGATTTCGTTGATGATGCGAGTCGACACCAGGCCGAGAAATTCATAGGGTAAGTGGGCCCAGCGAGCCGTCATAAAGTCGATGGTCTCAACTGCGCGAAGCGCCACCACAAACTCGTAACGTCGGGCATCACCGACGACACCGACGGACTTCACAGGCAAGAAGACCGTAAAGGCTTGGCTGACTTTATCGTAAAGGTCGGCTATTCGAAGTTCCTCGATAAATATGTGGTCTGCCTGGCGCAGTATGTCTGCATACTCTTTATTGACTGCGCCGAGGATTCGAACGCCAAGGCCAGGGCCAGGGAAAGGATGACGGAACACAATCTCTCGAGTCAGACCCAACTCTAGGCCAATCTTTCTCACCTCGTCTTTAAAAAGTTCACGAAGGGGTTCAATCAGATCGAGCTTCATAAATTCAGGAAGGCCGCCGACATTATGATGGGATTTGATGACATGCGCCTTACCATTTTTATTACCTGCAGATTCGATGACATCGGGATAGATAGTACCCTGAGCAAGAAAATCTACATTTGGAATTTTTGCTGCTTCCTCGTCAAAAACTTCGATGAAGGTATTGCCAATGATTTTACGCTTAGCTTCAGGGTCTTCTACCCCAGCTAGTTTTGTGAGGAACCTTTCTTCGGCATCGATAGTGAGAATGTTGAGTTTGAAAATATTGTCGGAGTCTTTGCCCAACATCTTGATCACCTGATCAGCTTCACCTAGCCGCAGCAATCCGTTATTAACAAAAACACAGGTGACTTGATCACCAATAGCCCGGCAAAGCAGTGCAGCGACAACGGAAGAATCAACACCGCCTGATAAACCGAGAATGACGTGGCGGTCGCCAACTTTTGCTCGGACATCTCTAATGATGTCATCAACAATATTAGCCGCTGTCCAGAGCGCTTCACAGCCACAGACATTTTTAATAAACCGTTGCAGAATCTCCATGCCATCCAGTGTGTGATTCACCTCTGGGTGAAACTGCAAACCATAAAAGCCTCTGGCCTCATCAACCATCGCGGCAAATTCTGTTGTCTCGGTATTGGCAATCCCGGTGAAACCTGGGGGCACTTCGACCACCTTGTCACCGTGGCTCATCCAGACTTCCAATGCATCATCGTCATTAAGGCCCGACAACAATGTACTTTGCTTTGTCACGGCAACCTCGGCATAGCCAAATTCCTGCTTGTCAGAACCTTCCACTCGGCCTCCAAGCTGCAGGGCCATGGTTTGCATGCCATAACAAATGCCCAGGACCGGAATGTTCATCTCAAAGATGGACGCCGGCGCCCGATGAGTATCATCAGAAGTAACAGACTCCGGACCACCAGAAAGAATCACACCTCTGGGCGAGAAATCATGGATTCGCTGCTCATCGACATCAAATGGATAGATCTCACAGTAAACACCCACTTCACGAACGCGCCGGGCAATCAGTTGGGTGTACTGGGAGCCGAAGTCCATAATCAGGATCTTTTCGGCGTGGATATTTTGTTCGGAAAGGTCTGGAGAGGAGGTCTGATTAGATTGGGTCATATTTCAGGGCCCGGCAAAGATACGCATTATACCGATGTGTTTTTTTATTGCTATCATCACCCCATGAGTAGCCTTTCAAATCGAGAAGTTTTATCAGTGTCAGCCCTGACCCGTTCAGCCCGTATGTTGCTGGAGGGAGAATTTCCTAGCGTGTTCGTTGAGGGCGAGATTTCTAATTTCTCGAAACCCGCCTCAGGCCACTGGTACTTCACCTTGAAAGACGATAAATCCCAACTCCGCAGCGCCATGTTTAAGGGTCGAAATTCTCGCCTGCGATTTGTGCCGAGAAACGGGCTGCAGGTAATTGTCCGAGGCAAGATCAGTCTGTACGAAGGTCGCGGCGACTTCCAGATGATCGCAGAACATATGGAGGAAGCGGGAGACGGCGCCCTCCGTCGCGCATTCGAAAAACTAAAACAACAGTTAGAAACCGAAGGATTGTTCAGCCCAGAGTTCAAGCAACCTCTACCTATATTGCCAAAGCATCTGGCGGTCATCACCTCACCAACTGGGGCTGCAATTCGAGACGTACTTCATGTATTTGAGCGTCGCTTTCCAGCACTCCATGTCACGGTGGTACCCGTTCCTGTTCAAGGGGATGACGCAAGCCCACAGATTGCCAAGGCGATTCACTTGGCGAACCATTACGAGGATGATCCTTTCGATGCCATTTTGCTGACTCGAGGCGGTGGCTCTCTGGAAGATCTATGGGCTTTTAATACAGAACCCGTCGCCCGGGCAATATTCGAAAGCCGCCTGCCAGTTGTGAGTGCTGTGGGGCATGAAACCGACATCACCATCGCAGATTTTGTCGCCGATTTGCGGGCGCCGACCCCCTCGGCCGCGGCTGAAATTCTGAGCCCAGACCAAAGCAACTGGCATCATCAGCTTAAAACCGCGGAGCAAAAACTCACTCGCGGCATGCAACAGAAACAATCGGGGCTCACGAGCCATCTAAACCATATTCGCGCTCGACTGCGGCACCCGGGTGAGCGGCTCAACCAACTCCACCAGCGGTTTGATGAGCTGGATTCTCGACTTCAACGCAGTTTACGGCAGGCACTTTATAAGCCAGAAGTCCCTCGTCTGGCTGCACGATTGCAACAGGCCATGAAACGCCGGCTCGAGAACCAGGACCAGCGACTGTTCAGGCTACGATCTCGAATGATCAGTCCAGCAGAGCAACTGGCGTACAAGCAAAACCAACTTATGATATTAGAAGGCCGCCTTGCTCAAGGTATCAATAACGTCAAACGCGACAAACAATTTCGACTCGAAAATGCTGGATCTAAGCTCGGCGCCTTGAGTCCGCTCAACACCCTGGGCCGGGGCTATAGCATTGTGACCAAAGGCGACTCAACAACCGATGTCGTGACCCAATTCGATCAAGTGAAAAGCGGCGACACCATAACCGCCCGATTGCTCTCCGGCAAACTCACCGCCACCGTCAATAATATCGAGCCTCCTGAGGATGGATAAGAGCCTTCAGCGGATAAAGAGCCTTCAGCGAGTAGAAAGCCTTCAGCGGATAAAGAGCCTTCAGCAAAAAAGGAGCCCTCAACAAATGGATAAACGCCAACCTATGAAGAGCAAATCACGTACCTGTTGCGGCTTTTTGGTCGTCGTTTTCTCGACTCTTTTTTCCATCCAGGCTTTTGGGTTACCCCGCCACGACCCCGTTCCAGGCGGCATCGCTGTGATCAAAGTTGACGCAGATACAAAATCGGCCACCTACAAGGGCAAACCGGTCATGTTGGTGAGTGAGAAAGACGAACGCTACGCCATTGTCGGTCTAGGGCTAAGCACCAAACCGGGCCAACACAGGCTAGAAACGAATAAGAGCATCAGCTTTAAGGTGAAAGACAAAACCTACGAAGAGCAGCGCCTAACCATCAAAAACAAGCGCAAGGTCAATCCCTACGCGGGCGACATGCCCAGAATACAAGCTGATCGGAAAGAAATGGATACGGCCTTTTTAAACTTTGTCGCTAAGGTCCCAGCCCTCGAATTCTCAATGCCCGTTAAAGGCATCATCTCTAGCCCCTTCGGCTTAAAGCGATTCTTAAACAACCAGTCTCGAAACCCCCATTCGGGATTGGATATTGCGGCCGTTGAGGGCACACCGATTCACGCGCCCGCTTCCGGCGTGGTGGCGGCAAGTGGTGATTACTTTTTTAATGGTAATACTGTTCTACTCGATCACGGACAGGGTTTGATCTCGATGTACTGTCATATGAGTCGTATTGATGTCGAGGTGGGTGAGCAGGTCAACGAAGGCAAAGTATTAGGTGCTGTTGGTATGACGGGTCGAGTGACTGGAGCGCACCTTCACTGGAGTGTTAGCTTGAACGATGCTCGGGTTGACCCAAATCTATTTCTTAAAACAGAGAATCAATAAACTCGCACGCTCGGTATAAAGCAAGCAGCTAACAAGATAGTTGCTCTGACTTCGTCGGCAACCGATTTCTCTTGTTGGCTAGTCCGCATCCGACAGCAAGCTTTCTTTAAACCCTCTGGCTTCGGAAGTAGTTGTTCTTAGGGTGACAAAACTAGAAATCAGAACGAAAGGCTACCGCTTATTCTTTTTGTCTTTCTTGAACTTCTTCACGTGCTTTACCAATCGACTCTTGCGCTCGATCTGTCGGCCCGTCAGCTTATTTTTGCGATCTTTGAAGGGATTGTCTGCCTGCTTAAATTCGATCCGAACCGGCGTGCCCTCAAGTTTGAGCGCCTTGATAAAGCGATTCTCTAAATATCGCTTATAAGAATCTGGAACGGAATCGGTCTGACTTCCATGAATCACAATGATCGGCGGATTGTGGCCGCCAATGTGGGCGTAACGAAGTTTAATGCGTCGGCCTTTGACGAGAGGCGGTTGATGTTCCTGCACCGCAGCGGTCAAAATCTCATTTAGCAACGGAGTTTTAAGTTTACGCGTAGCCGAACTATAGGCTGCGTGAACCGACTTATAAAGATTGCCAACACCGGAACCATGCAAAGCAGAAATATAATGGATGGCAGCGAAATCAATAAAGGTTAAACGACGCTCTAATTCTCGTTTTACTAGATTTTTCTGATCAAGCTCGGTGCCGTCCCATTTATTAACGGCTAAGACGAGCGCTCGACCCGCATCCAGAACATGACCGAGAAGGTGCAAGTCTTGATCGACAATGGCTTCCCTCGCATCAATCATTAGGATTACAACGTGAGCATTAGAAATGGCATCGAGGGTTTTGATGATCGAAAATTTTTCGACTGTCTCCTTAATTTTACCGCGACGTCTAACACCCGCCGTATCGATAATCGTATAGGGTCGCCCTTCCCTTTCATACTGTATATAGATGCTGTCCCGAGTTGTGCCTGCTTCGTCATAAACCACCACTCGGTCTTCACCCAGAAGGCGATTTACCAGCGTGGACTTACCGACATTGGGCCGCCCGACGACAGCGATCTTGA
>JBLHQQ010000113.1:0-8087 GCA_047625245.1 Candidatus Azotimanducaceae bacterium | reverse complement strand
CCCTTGCCTATGGATTGTTCTTTGCTGGTTCAGCCTGCTGTTTCTTTGGCCGATTTGGGACCTATCTTGCGATACCCGCTTTTCTGGTGATCCCCATCGATCTGGTCGAAGGCCTGGTTCAGGTGTTCGGGCTCCTTGGTACCGTTGACCTGTTAGATTGGAAGGCGATCCTGACGCCAGCAAAGTTTGTTTTATTTTTTATTGCGATGGGGATCACGGTGTTGGGCTGGTTCGTCTGGCTCGTGACAAAGTTAAAAGCATTGGTCTAGGTGGGGCCATTGATGAAGAAATACAAAGGCTCCTGTTAGTGTGGCGACGTGACTTATGTGTATGAGGGCGAACTGCGGAGCCTGTGGTTCCAACCTGCAATTTATTCGAAGTGGAAAAAACCGATTTGTGCTTGCAGTTGCGTCCCTGGATACCCAATTTGATCATAGGCCGGAGTATGAAATATGGACTGTAGAATTGGCTGCCTGGGGTTGCCGAGACGACATCACCGTGTCACACCAAGAGGGCCGGAGAACGCATCATAAGACCCTTGAACCATGAGCCGTGGCATCGTTTTTGATCTGGATGACACGCTGATAGACCGGACTCAGGCGGTTGTCAATTTTGCGAATGAGTTTTGGTTTGAATCTGGCGTGCAGATTAATCTCAGTCAGAGCGACTTCGTGTCGACAGTATTAAGGCTAGATGGAACCGGTTACACGCCGCGCGATCTATTTTTTCAATCTGCGATCGAAGCCTTCGATTTAACGACGAGCCAGGCGAAGCAGTTTGAGCTCAGGTTCTATGATTCTGCCTGGCGCCTGCCCGTTGTACTTCCTGGCACGAACGAGGCCCTCGTTAGGCTCCGTGATCATGGCTATAAACTTGGCGTGGTCAGCAATGGTAGAACAGAGGCCCAGGATAACAAGCTTGCGGCGACGGGATTTCTGCCGCTGATAGATGTGGTATTGATATCGGAATCCTTTGGCGTGAAAAAACCAGACCCCAGTATTTTTAAGGCTGCGGTTGATGGCCTTGAGATTGAGCTAAAAGATAGTTGGTTCGTTGGCGACCATCCATTAAACGATATCCGGGGGAGTAAACAGGTCGGTTTCAAGACTGCATGGGTGCACCGAAATAGGCCCTGGTCCGCTGAAGTCGAGCCTTGTTACGACCTTATGGGTGAGGACCTGATTGCTGTGCTCTCAAAGGTCGAACATCACTGTCTAGGCGCACCTTGACCTTGCTACGCTTCTCGGGTGCAATCTGATTATGGATATTCAAGCTCTCAGAGTTTTTCTAGGACTGTGTCGACACCTGCACTTTGGTAAAACTAGCACGCAGTTTCATATGAGTCCGTCGGCGCTCAGTCGTCTGGTTCAGCGGCTTGAGGCCAGTGTCGGCTATCCACTGTTGATTCGAGACAATCGCTCTGTGCAACTTACGGAACAGGGTCAGCGGCTTCGTGCCTATGCGGTTGAAGTTGTCGCTGGGTGGGATGAGCTCAAGCGAGAAATGCACGAAGCCAATACTCAACTGCGGGGGCGGTTAACATTATTTGCTTCCGTGACGGCCAGCATGAGTATTTTGCCGAACGTCCTGTCACGATTTCGCGATGATTATCCGGACATCCATATCCAATTGGAGACAGGCTATGCAATCGATGCTCTGCAACGTCTAAGTGAAGGGACTGATGTGGTGGTCGCCGCCTTGTCTGTAGATGATGACCCGACGCTGCTGAAAAAAGTTGTGACGAGCACGCCTATTGTCGGTGTCGCCTCCCGTGAGATTGCTGAGTTGTTGGGAGAGCCACCAAATTGGTCTGATGTGCCCCTGGTTTTACCTGGCTTTGGGCAGGTGAGGGACAAGGTGGATGCCTGGGTCCGAAACGAAGGATTGGCACCTGAAGTCTACTCGGAGGTGGATGGCAATGAAGCTATCCTGTCCCTTGTTGCCCTCGGCTGCGGCGTCGGTTTTGTGCCAAAGTTAGTCTGGGAAAATAGCAGTTTGAAAGATCGAGTTCAGGTTGTGGCGTCGGGTCCCTTTGGCAAATTTCATGTGGGTTTTTGTACTCGGCCGAAGCAGTTGGAAAAATCTGCCATCATTCGAGCATTCTGGTCATCAATTGATGTTGTTCGTCGCTAATTTCTCGGTAGTTATCGACTTATCACACCGTTTGGATTCAGCTTTGTTAATGTCTTCAGCTATTCTTTTTGAAAATTCGAGATTGAGAGCGTTTGTGGATCGATTGTTAGCTAAATTTTTGATTACGGTGGTTGGTATTACCCTTGCGGCAACTGTTGGCGCCGCTTATTTTCAGAAGGTTTTGTAAGTTCATGACTCACCACAAATTACGTGCACTGATTGTATTGGTCCTGCCGGTTATCTTTGGTTTTGGCCCCTGTGGTCCCATCGCCGGTGGGCAACTCAGTGATCCAGAAGTTAAAGAGCGCATCACCGACTTCCGTTTTGTCCAGGATGAAGACCGTTGTGCGATTGAGGTTACCAGTGACAAACCACATTCGGTGACGGTGAATTGTTGGGCGGTCGGCAAACAATTATTTATCGGTTGTCAGGACTGTGAGGGTAAGACCTGGTCTGAGACTATCGAAGCTAACCCCATGGCTAGAGTGCGTATTGGCCAGCAACTCTACCCAGTCAAAGCGACCAGGATGCAGGATCCCGTTGCAATTGAAAGGGCTTGGAACTTTCGGCTGCAAAAATACGATGAGGGTGAACCTGGGCCAGTACCCGAGGGATATTGGCTATACCATATGGGATCGAAGCGATAATACTGCGCTTATCCCGATAAAGTCGAGTACGGCGAATACGACACACTTTTCCCTCAAACCCCCCCACGCCAGATTCCCAAAGGACAGAATTGGCGTTAGCGTCGTTAAACAATCTTGGCTTAGAATAAGGCACAACTACTTTTGTTCCGGGAATCTCATGTCCAGACTACGTGTTCTAGTATTGTTGTTTGCCATGGTTCTGAGCGCTCAGACGTGGGCAGACATTCCGCGCACTGCCTCAGGCAAACCGGACCTTTCAGGTGTGTATGACACCGGTATCCTAACGCCAACACAGCGGCCAGACTGGCTCGGCGAAACGGTATACCTGTACCCGTGGGTCGCGCGATTATTGAACTGGACGTTCAGATGTTGCATCTGAATGGGCAGTTTCAAGGGATAGTGATCCTGATCGGGAAGCCCCTCCTGAAGGTGGCGACGGCAACAATACGGCTGGAGCCGGTGGCGTGGGTGGATACAATGCCTTTTGGGTGGACCCTGGCAGTGCCCTCGAGCTGGCTCGCCCATGACGGACCAGGCCCTTTTGATGGACCTGAATCACTTGCACCATCGGAGCGGTGCCTGATTTCGTTTGCCGCAACAGTGCCCACCATCCCAAGTCTCTACAACAACTACAAACGCATCATTCAAACCGAAACCCACATCATTATCCTGCATGAGATGGTGCACGATGCGCGCATTATTCGAATAGACTCTGAACACCTGCCACTGACTGAAGGGCAAGGACAATGGTTAGGCGATTCCGTCGGGCATTGGGAAGGAGATGTACTCGTTGTTGAAGCCACACACTTCAGATCTGTCAATGGCTTACCTGGCGCCGATGAAAACCTACATGTGGTCGAGCGGTTCAGCCGTCTCGAAGATGGCAACCTGCACTACGACTTTACCGTAACCGATGAAACTGTTTGGTCCGCCCCCTGGAGTGGCCGCTATACATGGGCGTCCAAGCCCGAGAGTAAACTCTATGAGTACGCCTGCCATGAGACCAACTACTCAATGGTGAACATCTTAAAGGGTGCACGTCTATTGAAGATAGAGTGGCGTGAGCAGCGGGCTAGCATAGGTGCTGAGAAAAACCCGGCAGTCACAAACCAGGGCAGAGCAATGCCACCATGAGGGCGGCGGTATGATATCGCTATCGACTGCGCTCGTGATTTGGCAAGAGTGTGTGAAAATTACGAGGTCAGATCAGAGACAAATTTACATTTATCACCGGTTTCTTTACGGCGCCGTGGGCTCGATTGTTGCAGTATCCAGAGCGTGTCAGAAAAAATAACAAGAAAGCTGTCGCGACTATGAATTTTGTCTCAACTTGATGAATTTCTAATCGTAGCTCAGGGCTAATTTGCAAACCGCAATTCGACTATGTCAGAGTATCTTCAAACAATCACCTGAGATATCCATGCGCATTGCTGATATAGAAAATTCTACGGTCTCATACTTCAAGGGAAATTTCGCGCCGGTTCAGGTAGAGCATAATGAACCCTGCACAAGCGTTACTGGGACAGTACCCAAAGAACTGAATGGCGCGTTCCTCCGCATAGGGGCTAACCCTGTGTTCGTCAATGATCCCGAGGCTTATCATCCCTTCTCCGGAGACGGCATGATTCATGAAGTCGTATTCGATCAAGGTAAAGTCAACTACGTAAATCGCTTTGTAGAAACCGAAGGGCACATTGCTGAGCATAAAGCAGGTAGGCTTATTTGGGATGGCATAAAAACGAGTCCAGAGGATATTGAGAAATACGGCCCAGCAAAGAACATTGCCAATACCGCCATGATTTTCCATGGTGGTAAATTTTTGGCATTACAAGAAGGTGCTCGTCCTTTTCATCTAAAGCTTCCAGGCCTCGAACCCGTTGGCGAAACTGATTATGAAGGCCGCCTGAATCATGCCTTTTCTGCGCACCCGAAAATCGACGCACGTACGGGTGAAATGATTACCTACGGTTACGACGTCATGAATAAACCCTACTGCTCAGTCTCCCTGATTAACAAAGAAGGAGAACTTGTTCATACAACGGACGTTGATATTCCCAAACCCGTCATGATGCATGATTGTGCAATTACCTCTAACTACACCGTGATCATGGATCTGCCGTGTGTTTTCGATTTCGAGCGCATGGCCGCCGGGAAGAGCATTTTGCACTTTGACCCTGACAACGGTTCTCGCTTTGGCATGCTGGCACGGGGTAGTAATGGCGACGACATTAAGTGGTTTGAGGTAGAAAACTGCTATTGCTATCACACGGTGAATGCCTTTGAAGAAGGTGACGAGGTGATAGTGGAAGGCTGTCGGTCTGAGCGAAACAGCATTGGCGACGACATTAAGCCTGGGAAAGGTGATCGCAGAGATCTGCCAATGTTGTATCAATGGCGCTTCAATTTGAAAACCGGCGCAGTGCAAGAGCGCCCTTTGGATACAGACTGGGGCTGTGAGTTTGCGCGCATAAATGAAGACTACATGGGAATACGTAATCAATTTACCTACGCAGCAAGGATTGCTGGAGACTCTTTAGACTCAGGGTTCGATGGTATTGTTAAGTATGACCTTGTTAACGAAACCAACGTCCATTACCCATATGGCCCAGGGCGCCTGGGTGGCGAGCCTATCTTTGCACCAAAACCTGGTGGGGCAAGTGAAGAGGATGGCTGGGTGATAGGTTTCGTTTGGGATGAACAACAACAACACAGTGAATGTATCATTTTGGATGCGGCCAGATTTGAAGATGGTCCGATTGCTCGAATCGTGATGCCAGCGAGAGTGCCATTTGGATTCCATTCTGCGTGGGTTGACCAGCAAGCCTGGAGCAATCAGCGCTAGCAATATTTTGCTGCTGAAGCTCCCGCAATTCTGCGCCACTATTAGCCCCGTGCCACCATTGAGGTTGTGATAAAACTGTCATCTACGGTTTCTCCCGTCGGTAGATCTTGGTCTCACGATTGTGCAAGTAGCAGTTCCTCATTGAAAAGTTGTTGTGGGCGGCTGCAAGCCATCAGGTTTATTCCTAGCAGTGCTAACTGATTTACTATCAACTGGGTCTAGCATGGACCGAGGCGAATCAGCCGTACATCAGAACAGAACATCATCTTTGCCGGCTTCAATAATGCGATGACAGTGAGTCACTGTATTACCCAAGTGTAATGGCTTTACCATATGGATTTTTCCATATGCGTTGAGAGGATTAACACTATTGATAGCCTCACTTCAGTCAATACTGGAGGCAGCTAGATGGGCAGGGTAAAAGCAATTGGCGGCATCTTCTTCCGCTGCAAAGATCCAGCTGCTCAGTGGCATTGGTATCAACAGCATCCGGGTTTGAATACTGACGACTACAGGATAAATTTCGTATGGCGGGACGCAGACAATCGGGTCTATGGTTTGGATTCTCTGCTGAAAAGTTTGACCGATTCTGGTGTCGAAATTCTCGGCGTAGTGACTCGCGAGGGATTCAGAGTTGAGCTATGGGAACCTAATGACACGGAATACGAAAAGACTCTTGAAGGCGTCACCAACTAAAGACTACTCCGTTGGTGAGTCTTGCCAGATGACGGGATGCCGACAAACATATTAGAAGTAGTAACGAAGATTTATGATCAAGCGATCAGGATTAGCGCCATATTCTGATGCTAGATTGGGTAACGTCGGTTCATCCCCGCTGAATCCAAAATAGCTTATTCCCAGGTACAGGTTCTCGTGAAGGCTAAAGTCAGCCGCCAAATTCACGAACATTGAACCGTCCTTAAGATTTCTCAGGAGTTGCAAGGATGCCGTCGTCAGTGGTGAAATTTGCCAGTTAAGTGAAGGGATTAGGTAGTGTTTGCCAAGTAGGAAAACTCCGCCTGCGCGGAAAGGTGTACTCTCGATACGATTCAAATAGTCCTTGGGTTGCTCGGCACCAGCCCCATTGTAATGATACTCAAGCATACCGAACCAGCTCCCACCGAATCCGTAATCGAGCCCGATGGAGCCCCTCACATAACTCTCATCTCCAGTGACCGACGCAGCTTCTAGCCATGTGCCAAATTGTCCAAGGGTTGATTCAATGCCTATTCCAATCAGGTTTTGTTCGCTGAAGCGGATAAGGGTGAGTTCGAGATCACTGCCGCCGAGATTTGATTTTAGCCGGGCGAAGGCGGCTGAATTGTTGCTGGCGTCATCCCCCAGAACGACTCCTAGATCGAGTTCCGAGAGCTGTCCCACTGGCCTCTGAAATCGGATCGCATCGATCCCCGCTCGATATTCGGTGTTGAGCGTTTGAACATCAAATGGTAAGAAAACATCAGTCGGATTGATAATTCGCGCCGAACCAAAAGTGATGGGTTGGCGGCCAACGGTCAGATCTCCAGCTTCGAGGCTGAACTGAATATTGAGTCGATCTAGATTCTGACGATTAACACTTTTGAGATTGTTCTCACCGGGAGTCGAGGTGATATCCGTTAATCGATAGGAGTTTCGGCCGGGCGCTGCAATGTTAAGTCCTGACTCATCGGAGTTAAAGTCTCGACCTAATTCATAGTGAACTTGTATCGAGAAACTTTCTCCCAACATGTCTAGCATGGCGCGGCCGCTAAACTGGCTTGAATAGATTTTGTCTGCCTGAAAGCCGCTAAAGTCAATTTCATCTTGGGTCAGACTATAATTCTTTAGGTAGCCTGAGAAGCGGCTTTCTGCCTGGACTTGACCGGCCAACAAGAGGGCGATGAGGCAGCATAAACTCCTCACGGAGCTTTTCTTTCGTCCTTGTGGACTCGGCCATCTTCGATATGAATGAGCCGTGATGCCCGTTTCATGATCTTCTCGTCATGGGTCGAGAAGACGAAGGTCATACCGAGGGTTTCATTCAGCCCCCTCATGACATCAAGCAGAGCGATACCAGTTTTGGAATCGAGGTTCGCGGTAGGTTCGTCCGCCAAAATAATGTCGGGGCGGGATGCCATAGCTCGGGCCACAGCAACTCGTTGCTGCTGACCCCCGGATAAATTTGACGGCCGTCTATCAGCGTATTCGCTGAGGTCCACCTGTCGTAGCGTTTCAGCAACCCGGGCTTTTCGAGTTGCCGCGTCGATACCTTGCAAGAGCATGATGTATTCGATGTTTTCCTCGGCGGACAATACTGGTATCAAGTTGTAGGCTTGAAACACAAAACCAATATGATCACGTCTGAAGTCGGAGAGGTTGCCGGGGCTCATGCGCGCAATGTTGTGGCCGCTTAAAAAAACATCCCCAGAGGTTGGGTTGTCGAGCCCACCGATAAGGTGGAGCAGGGTCGTTTTGCCAGAACCAGA
>JBLHQQ010000112.1:0-8172 GCA_047625245.1 Candidatus Azotimanducaceae bacterium | reverse complement strand
ACGGTGTGCTAGATGGTGAGGATAACTGTCCAATTGTGAACAATCCAGGTCAAGAAGATTTAGATATGGATGGTATTGGAGATGCTTGTGCTGATGATGCCGATGGTGATGGTGTGCCAGATGGTGACGATAACTGTCCAATTATTGTCAATCCGGGTCAAGAAGATTTAGATATGGATAGTATTGGTGATGCTTGTGATGATGATACCGATGGCGACGGTGTTTTGAATGATGCTGACCTCTGTCTTAGTACACCCGCGGGTGAAGCAGTCGGTGCAAACGGATGTTCAGCAGACTTTACAGCAACCTTAGAGATTGATGACTTAGTCTTTTTAACTGGCGGATCAGCAAAGGATTTTATTGTAACAATAGCTGAAATTAACGATGGGTCATCAGATGGACTGATAGTTTTTAACATCATAAAACCAAGTGCATTTGACATAACCTTTCTCTCGGACACTGTAAGTTCTGCTGTGGACGGCAGCACGACTGTTAATAATGCAGATTGGAGCCTAGTAGATAATGGTCCTAGTATAGAAGGGACATCAACGTCCTCGATTGGGCCAAATGGGTTTTCATCAATTGGATTTACCATAGCGCGTGGCGCAGGTATCCCAGCTGAAACTACGCAGTACATCACAGTTACGATCGTAAATGGGTCAGGGTCTGACAATACTAATACATACCACGTCATTGTTAAGGCTCAATAATTATGATCATAATTAATTCCCTAAGAACCTAAAACTTTACCGCTTTCTCGGGGGGGCTTTCTATATGATTATCAGGTCTTGAATTTTTGATGATCCGGCTCACCATTGAATAGTCCAGTGCAAAACAATGGCCTATCTTTTTCATTGAGCAGAGAAAACAGGGCCAGGCCTTTGATCTATGATTCTGGACACTCGTTACGGAGCTCTGCATATCAAAAATAGAGCACATAACTATTACTGATAATTCACATTATCAGCAATAGTTATGAATTAGCGTCTAGCCGTGCGAGAAATTGTTAGCTGTCTGAAAGGTTACTTTTATAGGTTTCAGATAACATCATCACCGATAATATACTGAGTACTGAGGCAATTGCTATGTACACAGAGACCCAGACGATATCGTATTGTTTCCACAAAATGGTGGCAATGGTTGGAGCAAACGCCCCGCCTACAATGGCACCCAATTGATACCCTAGAGATGCGCCAGAATAACGCACTTCAGTGCTAAACAATTCGGTGAAGAATGCGGCTTGCGGTCCATACATCATGGCCAGAAAGAATAGGCCTCCACTAACAGCGATCACAAACAACCAAAACTCGCCTGTATCGATTAACGGGAATAGAACAAAGCCCCATAGGCCTGTCAATAAAGCGCCAAGCATGAATACACCACGTCGGCCATGCCTGTCTGAATATGATGATGCAAGGAATAGCGAGATAATCATCACCGCGGAACCAATCAAAACCGCTATCAACATCTCATCTCGAGACAAAGCTGCGCCGTCAGCGCTGCCCCCATAAGCAAGAACAAAGCCAATCAAGATGTAGAATGTCACCTGCACCGACAAAAACGCACCAGCGGCTAAGGTTATCCGCTTGGGGTACTTTGCAATTGCCTCAAAGACCGGTGAACGACTCACAACTGAAGGTTTATCGTCTGCTGCTTCTTGCGCGGCCTTCAGGGCTTGTAGTTCTTTAAACGCCTCAGTGTCTTCCATGTGCAACTGCACGTACATGCTCACACCAATGAGTAAAACGCTAGCAATGAATGGGATTCGCCAGCCCCATTGCATAAAGGCTTCTTCTGAAACACTATAACTGATGGCTATAAACGCCAGGTTGGCTAGAATCACGCCGACGGGCGCGCCAGCCTGAGCAAAGGCACCATAATAACCTCGCTTATCCGCAGGTGCGCTTTCGGTAACTAATAACATAGCCCCTCCCCACTGACCTCCAATAGCGAGCCCTTGGGCGAAGCGCAATATGGTCAAAATAATGGGCGCAGCTATTCCAATACTTGCGTAGGTTGGCAACAAACCAATAAGGGTTGATGCAACACCCATCAACATTAGCGCTATCACTAAGGTTCGTTTTCTGCCGATACGATCGCCGAAATGACCGAATATAATACCCCCAATTGGTCTCGCAATAAAGCCAAACGCAAAGGTGCCAAACGAAAGAATCAGGCCAACTGTAGGAGTACTGTCTGGAAAGAATGCTGTAGGGAAAACAAGCGCCGCAGCGGTCGCATAGAGAAAAAAGTCATACCACTCAATGCTGGTTCCCGCCAACGAAGTCAGAGCGACTTTACGCATTCCTGCTTCATCAGAGTGTGCAGAGCTATTGTGTGTCACGTCAGGATTATTCATGTTGTCTCCGTTCTAATAATTTTTATTGATACAACTGGTGATAGCAAGCAGGGTCTAGCAAGGCAGGTCTTAATTTATGATTCTTAATGATACCACTGACTGTGGTGTAGTGAAGTCCAAAGTAATCTCCTATCTCTTTCAAGGTGTAGCCGCCTCCTGCATAGGCCATTACGATAGCATCATTTCGCGAGTTTGTGTTATTCACCTGATGTGACTTTGGCTTTGATCTTCGTTGTGATGACGGTATTTCGCTTAGTTATTTGGCGCCATAAATCAGCACCTGCATGGCGATTACGAAATTTGCATCACCTAGATAAACTAGATTCCGTAGAACACAAGTAGGGTTTCACGTCTTGAATTTTAAATTTTTGATGATTCGGCTCACCATTGAATTATCCGGTCCAAAACAATCGCCTATTTCTTTCATTGAGTATTCCCCACTTCGATAGGCCTTTACAATACCGTCATTTCGATTGTTGGTATTATTGAAATACCATTCGATTGGCTTGGTTGTCGCCTTTTCTCAAGAAACGGCAAGAAACGGGGACAGCCAAAGGTTGATATCTCATCTTGGCGCCCTGCTCTATCAGTATCCTTCAAACCCGCCCTGCTGTATAGAATTGAGCTCTCCAGGGACTGACAGTTGACTCCATCAAACCTCATAAGTACTATCGGCTCACTTCGATCAATATAGTAACCAACATGTCTGTTGTAACTGACTTATTTGGCTACCTGCATAACAATTATTTGAGACAAAACAATGAGTAAGCTATTTACGGCCATTAATTTCAAATGCGGCGTCACCATGAAAAACCGTTTTGTGCTGGCTCCCCTCACCAATACCCAAAGCCATACTGATGGAACATTATCAGATGATGAATACCGATGGTTAACCATGCGCGCCCAAGGTGGATTTGGTTTAACAATGACCTGTGCTGCCCATGTTCAATCTATAGGCCAAGGTTTTCCCGGGCAGCTGGGCATTTTTGGTGATCAACATCTTGAAGGTCTTACGCGGCTTGCTAGTGCGATTAAGAGTGAGCAAAGCCTAGCGGTAGTGCAACTGCATCACGCAGGCATGCGCTCACCAGAAGCACTTATTGGCGAATCACCCGTATGCCCATCGGATAATGCAGAAACTAGCGCCGTGGCTCTGAGTACCGAAGCGGTAGATCAGCTGATAGAAGATTTTATCTGCGCAGCCCAAAGGGCCTTCAACGCTGGCTTTGATGGTGTCGAAATTCATGGCGCACACGGTTATATTCTCGCCCAGTTTCTGAGCCCAACCATTAATCAGCGACAAGACCAGTATGGCGGCAGTATCGAAAACCGCATGCGGCCGATCATGCAAATTATCAAGGGTATCCGTGAACGCTGCCCGAGTAATTTTCTGCTAGGTCTGCGACTATCGCCAGAGCGCTTTGACCTGCACCTGCCCGATATTATTGAAGTAGCAAAACGAACTCTTGCCGACGCCAAGATAGATTTTCTTGATCTGTCGCTTTGGGACTCTTTCAAAGAACCTGAAGATGAGGCCTATCAAGGTCGCAGTCTGTTGTCTTATTTCACCGAATTAAAGCGTGGTGATGTCAAATTAGGCATCGCGGGAAAACTGCGTAACCCCGACGAAGTGCGCCAGGCTATGGAGGCTGACATCGACTTTGTTATGCTTGGCCGCGCTGCTATTTTGCACCATGATTTTCCACTGCAGATGCAAGCCAATAGCGACTTTACTCCCATTAGAAATCCGGTTTCCGCCGATCATCTGCGCAACGAGGGTTTGGGTGAGGCGTTTATTACCTATATGTCTAGCTGGAAAGGCTTTGTTGGCTAGCGCAACCGCATACGAGTGCCGTTTCCTTGCAAGGGAGAAATGGTAAAACTCGCGCTGACCTATAGAAAGCGAATGCCGATGGCTATAATCAACTCTTAGTTAAGGTGGCAACAAGCTTATTCTTCTACCTGTACGACTATTCGTCCCATTGATGAAGATGCAAATTCAATACGATCACCTGGTTGCATAAAGTGTTTTGAGTCATATTCCGCTTTAATGAATGACTCAATAAGTATCGATATTATCGGCTCCTGACCAAATATTGCGCCATTTCCAAGGTAGGCAAACAGCCCGTTAATAATGTCAGCACGCGCTGGCATGGTGAAAATGACGCCCTCAGATGTACCAGACATCAAGATCATAGACTGATCGATTTGACCATTAGCTGCGAGTTTCACAAAATCACCCTTATAGAGAAATCTAGGTGCGGCCATGTCGGCTAACACCTTGCTGGTAAGTTCTCTGTAGTTGAGTATCATTTCTCCACCGCGCGCATCCTGTCGTGGTTCACCATTCATACTGGTTGTCATCCGTTCATCTGTTATGAATTGCTCCCAATCTTTAGGGATCACTAATAAGGCACCTGAAGGGAAAAAGCCAGGGCCACTTTTGCCGTCACTAAAGCCTGTCCCTGAATCAAGATTTTGTGGGTCAATCAAACGTAGCAGAGTTGCACGTTCGGTAAAATCACCGCAAAGAAAAAAGCCCTTTGTTGCGGCATCAAAATCAGTCAACGAGCGAATTGTGCGATCAAACCTAAGACACAGCTCTACCTCGTAATCAAGCAGCCCACCGTCTAACCAAGGAACAGTGGTTCTGGCAGGGGTTGCACGGCCAAACTTTGGAAAATTAAACACTGAATCACTTCCCGCTTCTTCGGCATGTTCGGGGAAATTTGTCCCGATACCAATATGACGTTCTCCTTCTCCTGCAACGGCAATTAGTTGTGAGAAGTCGATAGTCATATGGTGCTGTCTGCCAATTACGGCAGCCTGTAGCTGCTCATTATCCAGAGATGACAAAACGGTAAAAGGACTTTCTGAATCAATCGCGCCTATGCTCTGAAGGTCTATACCTGTGATGGTTTCGCTATCAAAATCCACCACTAATATGGTTCGAACCATGCCCGAACTGTCAACTATTTGCGCTAAGGTCCAACCATCAGAAGTCGGCAGCATTGCGGACTGAAGAGGATTCTTTTCAAAACTCGCGAGATTGTATTTTTGGTCAGGAGAAGTTGCTCTTAATAGCAAAAGCACCGCCAATGTTGTTATCACGGCAATAGCAATCAGTCTTACAAATTTATTCATATCAACGTTCCTCATTGGGCTGTCGTTGCGCCGGTTATCGATGAAAACTGTGGTTTGTCGATGTTTTTATTGGCGACTCAGTTGGCCTGATTGCATCGGACGGACTGGTAATCGAGTGAACTGATTTCATCGGTTTCAGGCGATCTCAAACCATAGATAAGTCTGGTCCTTGCTTCAATACTTGCAAGCAACACGTTGCCCAGTTTGAGTGCCGAATCAGCTGCGTTGCTCGATTGCTCAGTCAAGTATTTGAACGCCAGCTGATCTTGTCCGCTATCAAAAAGAATATTGGAAGTACTCTCAACTCGTTCCTGATCTTCGATAAGCTGATCTTCAAATGCGCTTAGTGCTTCAGTGACTTCGGGCAAAAATTTGTCCGGATGGTCACAGGTGAAGTACATCAGGCGTTTGAAAGTGCGGGCAGCAAATTCTGTCGCTTCCTGTATCTGCCAGTCTTTCGTCACAAATCGTGTAGCCTCACCTTTGGTCAGGTATCGATGCTTTCCAAACTGAGGAGAGATGCGCTCAACACCAATTCGATAGGGTATAAATGGCGTGGTGACTGATCCTGTCGCTGCGACCCAAAGCGTTCTATTCTCTGGGCGTATTGCGGCACGAAGATGGGCGACCTGGCCATAGCCCGTTGTGTCCTTTGAAACTCTGGGGTCACGAACAACGTTTAACATCGCTCTGAGACTTATAGGTGCTGCCTCTAGCAACTCGAGTTCCAATTCGTCGCGCGGGTACCGGGGACCCTCTCCACCGTACACAGCCGTAACATTGAATGCCTTGCCTTGTTCAGGGTCAAACCAGCCTTGCGTCACCGCGAAATTAATAAAGTTATCTGAACCCATGTAGTTGGGGTTATCTAGAAAGTCCAACGGTATGTCTCCGATATCACCAGGATAAGACACTCGGATTTCACCAGGACCCAGCCGTTCGGCAACCCAAAGACCTTTGCCGCCTGCAAAATTCAGTAGCACCCAGCCTTCATTTTCATCAGCGAACATATGGGAATTGCCGCCGTAGGTTGAGTAACCGTGTTCATCAATGAGTGTCCCGATAATTTCTACCGCCTCTCTAGCCGACGTCGCTCGTTCCATCGCGATGCGAGACAAGTCACTGTAACTCGGCCCTGTCTGCGGGTTCGGGGTCATGCTTATAAGCTCTTCGCGAGAGGTGGACCAAACATCTCTTGCAGCAACATTGTGTTCGTTCATACCGCCATTGGTTATGGGGGTCGGAAAACCCTCGTAATCGGAGTAATTCATCGTTAGGTATCGGTATGTTTCGGCAACCTCGGGAATCTCGGTGAATCGCCCGGGCATATTGGCGGTGTCGTCGACACCGACACGAACCGTCGCACCGGTTGGATGCTGTTGTCGGGGAACGATTTCCAGCCAATGACTTGATACCTCATCGCCTGACCCGCCTAACAGGACGCTACCGTCGACTGTCAAATTCTTTCCCACGTAAATAGCGTAGCTCGCATCCGCATCGATGGTCGGTAACGCGAGTAAGCCAAGCGCCAGTCCAACTGTCGTTATAACTTTTAATAAACTAGCACTCTTCATTTTGCTACTCTCCGTATGATTAATAGTCAGGTACGTCGAACTGCTTCCAAATGCGGCAAGGCAGACTTGAGAACCTAAATGGTGTATCGAAGAATAAACGCTACCTCCGATCTAAGCAATGAGCAACAAAAAGATTTGGCTATCAGGTCTTGCCTTTGATGATTTTGCTTACGCGCGAGTAGTCGAGGTTAAAGCACTCACCTATTTTTCTCAGTGAATACTCTCCGCCTTCAAATAATGGGACCTCTAGCGAGGTAATGACCTTGGATATCCAACTAGTTTCACCTGTATTCCAATTTTCTATGTATTATCGCCATCTATCAGTTTGATTTTCAAAAGGGCCGTAAATGTCTAGCAAAGAAATTATATATTTTAATCGATCTACCCAAAGTATGGAGACTGAGCTTGTATACGGCGACAGTGCCATTAAATTTATTTATGACAACTCGTTTGGTAAAATACTAGCGCCGCTTGTTGCATCAAAACCTGTTAGTCAGATGTATGGTTGCTACCAAGATTGGTCAATATCAAAGAATAAAGTGCCACCGTTTGTCGAAAAATTTGATATTGATTTATCCATATATAAAGCTGGATCAGTCTCGGCTGAGAAGAAAGAGAACTCTTATAATAGCTTCAATGAATTCTTTATAAGAGAGTTTGAAGCCAATGAAAGAGGCTTTGTTGGTGGTGAAGATAAGATGCCGGCTTTTTGTGAAGCAAGATACTTTGGTCATGAAGAAATAAATAGTGACGTTAAAATTCCTGTCAAAGGCAAGCTTCTAAGTTCTAAGGATCTTCTTGGAGGATCAAAGTGGTCAAAATCTTTTGCAGGTGGGCCACTGTTAATCGCTAGACTTTGTCCGGTTGATTATCATCGGTATCACTATCCATTAGCAGGCGAAACCTTAGATAGCTTTCAGATTAAAGGCCAGTATCACTCTGTTAATCCAATCGCATTAAGCGCAAAGCCCGAGATTTTTATAGTTAATGAAAGAAGAGTATCGATCCTTGAGACTGAAAATTTTGGCAAGCTTGCCTATATAGAAGTTGGAGCAGCGATGGTAGGTAAAATTATCCAAAGTCATGACGAAACAA
>JBLHQQ010000111.1:0-8186 GCA_047625245.1 Candidatus Azotimanducaceae bacterium | reverse complement strand
GGCCTGATACTGATGGATGCTTTTCACTATCGATATCATCCTTTGTTTATTCACGCCAAAGAAATTTATGACAGTGGCGACCTGGGACAGATCCAGTCTATTGACGCCGCGTTTAGCGTCTCTGGTATAACAAACCCTGACGATATTCGACTAAATTTCGCGACTGCCGGCGGCGTCACAATGGACATCGGCTGCTACCCAATCTCCTGGGTTCGACACCTGAGCGGTGCAGAACCCGACGATATTATTGCTAACGCAATAGTCGGCCCGCCGAATGTCGATTTAATGTTGGAGGCTTCTATGAAGCTGCCGGGCGATATCCAGGCATCCATAATCGGTGACATGAGGCCCAATGGTAAATTTCGAGCTGACATCATGGTCACCGGGAGTCTCGGCACAATGACTGTTCATAATCCATTAGCGCCGCAGATGGGCCATCGTCTAACGACAGAGGTGGGCGGCGACCGGCAAGATCTAACCTTTGATCGCAGGCCGAGCTATAGTTACCAATTGGATGCTTTTATTCAGGCAGTGAAAACTGGCACGCCACCGTTGACTGATGGCGAAGACGCGGTGAAACAAATGATGGTAATTGATCAATGTTACATGGCCGCAGGTCTTCCCTTACGAGGAGCAGCCAATGCTTAGAAGGGTTAAAGGGTATTTGAGATGCGAGAGTGGTGATTCTGCCCCCGCAGAAAGTCGTTCGCTAGAGGAACAAGGCTACTGCCTGGTAAAAAACGTCTTAACAAGCGAACAAGTTCGTCGGCTTGCGGACGAGATCTCACAAGTTTACGACAGCTTGCCAAGAGACAATCGAGCGGGAGATCTTCGTTCAGTGGGTGATGACGATTGTTTTCGTTACGAAATGCTCAATCGCGGTGAACAATGTCAAAGCGTGATTAATGCGCCAAAAATCAGGGCTGTCCTTGCCCCTCTGTTGGGGCACGACTTTCATCTCATCGCCAACACCGCCTGGCGAAACCCGCCGAACCAAAACGGCCAACATGGGGGCCAAGCCTGGCATATCGATGCTGGGCCACACGTCCCGCTACCAAAAGGTGTCGTCTGGCCAACGGACATTCCTCATCCAGTTTTTGCCGTCGGCGCACACATATATCTTGAGGACTGCGGTTTAAAAGATGGCCCTACCGGTGTAATTCCAGGTAGTCATCTGTCTGGACAATTTCCACCGATAGATCAGTTAATGAATGACGATCTCAGCTTTAACAATCAAGGCGTTGAACCGTTGCTAGCAGAGGCTGGTGATGTCGCAATGTTTGTCTCTGACGTCTGGCATCGGCGCATGTCCACTGAACCGGGAGAGAGCGGCCGGTTTTTTTTACAGGCTCACTACGGACGTCGAGACATTGCGCAACGGCTGCGGACAACCGAGCAAGCTAATCAATTGTCCGAAGCCACCATCGCTCGAGCCAAAACTGCCGAGCAACAGTCGATTATCGGCCTGCATCCAGCCATGTTCTACGACGGTTAGGAGTTAACTATGACGAAACCACCGATGCTGGTTGGGACCTACACCCGGGATACCGACTCCGAGGGTATTTACAGAGCGGTCGAGGGTAAATCCTCAGAACTCGTGGCCCGCTGCGATAATCCGTCTTTCCTGGCAAAGCGGCCCCAGGGTGATGTGATCTATGCCGTGAGCGAAGTAGATGATTACCAGTCGACGAATAGCGGCGCCGTGATTGCTTTCTTCGCCCAGTTAAATGGCCAACTGACGGAAATGAATCAGGAATCTAGTGAAGGGGCTGACCCCTGTCACCTCACGGTCTCTGCAAAGGGCTCCTACCTTGTTGTCAGCAACTATTCAGGCGGCACCTTAACCAGCATACAGCTGGATGGCGAAGGTCATCTGGAACAATTCATTAGCCTCACGCAGCACACGGGTCACAGCATTGACCCAGATCGTCAAGAGGCGGCACACATTCACTCGTCACTCCTGGTTGAGGGTGAATCAGCATTACTGGTCGCTGATCTCGGCGCCGACCAACTTATTAAGTACGAAATTTCATCGGTGGGCCAAATTAGTACTGAAGGGCATCGAGTCACGGCACCGATTACTGCCGGTGCTGGACCGAGGCTCATGACCGTTCGGCAAAACGACGTGTATTTGCTGAATGAACTCAACAACACCGTCACCGTTCATAACCTGCTGGACCTTAGCCTAAAGCAAAGCATCGGAACTCTGGGGTCAGGCGATGCGATCGATAACGCTCTTGATAACGGCTCAGACATCAGTTCTGACAGCATTGCCGCCCATATCGAATTGTCCAAGGACGGCAGGTTTCTCTACACCTCTAATCGTGGTGACGATTCGATTTCGATTTTCAGCCTCGAAGGTGGCTTGCGCCTGATCGATACGGTGGCGAGCGGTGGCAAGCATCCCAGATATTTCGCACTGTCTCCGGATCAAAGCAAACTCTATGTGGCCAATATGTTGTCGGATCAAATTAGTTGTTTTGATCGAGATGCAGAAAGCGGGCGGTTGGCGGATTCGAGTACTAGGATCGATGTGCCGGCACCCACCTGCCTGCTGTTTGCTTAAGCGTTGAGTTGAGAGGTGATAAGCTTTGCGCTCTCTGCACTCACCTCAGCAATCGCCGGCCAGTCTTTAGCCGCGACCGAAGTCTTGTCCAGCATCCAGGAGCCACTCACGGCAGCCACTTGAGGCAGTGCTAGATAGTCTCGAGCATTCTTGAGATCGACGCCACCCGAGGGGACGAAGGTCATGTCGGGCAACGGCCCAGAAACCGCCTTAATAAACCCAACACCGCCGAGTTGCTCGGCAGGAAACAGTTTTACTGCTGAGTATCCCCTGGCTTGCAATGACATGATCTCACTAACGCTAGCGGCGGCAGGTAAATAAGGTAGATCCCAGTTTTCTGCTTCAGCCAATAATTCAAGCGATGCACCTGGACTCACCGCAAATTTTGCACCGGCCTTTTGCACTCGACTGAAATCGCCTGGGGTTCGCAGTGTTCCTGCGCCGACACATAGACCAGAGAATTCTTGGCCGAGGGTTTTGATGACCTCAAGGGCATTGGGTGTGCGCAATGCAACTTCAACACAAGTCAGGCCACCGACGATCATTGCAGCAACTAGTTTTACCGCAATCGCAGGATCGTTTTCCGTGAGTACTGGGATTACCCGATGGGACTTCAGCAACTCATTTATATTCACTCGCTACCTCCACATTAAGCACCCGAGTCATTTGGCGTCTCGCTGCGGTCAGTTTACACTGATCGCATCCAAGGAATGCGCCAATCATCATGAATCAGGCTGACATCAAGCGACAGCTTCCCTCCCATCTTCGCCAATTTGTTGCGGATCAAGACTATGCATCAAGATATACCGCGAAGGACCATGCGGTGTGGCGTTTTGTTATGGGCCAGCTTGTGCGACAGCTGGAGAAAAGCGCTCATCCCGTTTACTTTGACGGTCTACAGCGCACCGGTATCTCTCTTGATGCAGTCCCCTCGATCGACGGCATGAATGAGTCCTTAGCCAAACTCGGTTGGCAAGCTATTGTGGTCGATGGATTTATTCCCCCCCAGGCTTTTATGGAACTGCAGTCCCTGCGTATTCTAGCGATCGCCATGAATATGCGTTCCATCCACCATATTGAATACACACCCGCGCCAGATATTATTCATGAAGCCGCAGGCCACGCGCCTATTATTGCCGACGTTGAATACTCGGACTATTTGCAGCGTTTTGGCGAAGTTGGCATGAAGGCCATTTACAATCAATACGATCTGGACCTGTACCAGGCGGTGCGCCAACTTTCTATCGTTAAAGCGTCTTTCGATTCAACATTGGATGCAATCCATCAAGCAGAGGAGACCCTTGGGGATCTCGTTAAAAACCCCGGCCAACCTTCAGAGCTAGCGCTTCTTACCCGCCTACATTGGTGGACAGTCGAATACGGTCTCGTTGGCGACACCAGTGACTATTCAATCTTTGGTGCCGGTTTGCTCTCCTCGTTATCTGAATCTTTAGCATGCATGGATAAGGAGAATGTTAAGAAGCTGCCCTTAACAGTTGATGCCATTAAAACCCCCTACGACATTACCACCTTGCAACCTCAACTATTTGTGACCAAAAGTTGCCGACACCTGACACAAATACTCAACGAATATGCGACCACCATGTGTTATCAAACTGGCGGCGTTCGAGGCGTTGAGACTGCGATTGAAGCCGGAGTTGTCACGACCTGCCAACTCAGTTCGGGGGTAACCATTTCTGGGAAGTTTAGCAGAGCACTCAAAAACTCAATCGACGAGGTCATCTATATCAATACCGAAGGACCGACTCAGCTCGCCTTCGAAGGATCAGAATTAGATGGTCATGGCACCGAATTTCATGTCGCGGGCTTTGGCTCTCCCGTCGGTCGCCTTTGTAACTTGATGAAGCCTCTTGAGCATGCAAGCGAATACGAACTACAGGAATTAGGCATTAGGCGAGGTGAACTAACCGAGCTAGATTTTCTTTCCGGTGTCATCGTCAAGGGTCAACTAAAGTCTATCCACAAAGCCAACGGCGTGGTTCTACTAATGTCGTTTAGGGACTGCACGGTACTGGATCCTGGCGGTGAGATTTTATTCGATCCATCCTGGGGTACCTTCGATATGGTGGTGGGTGAGTCGATTGCCTCAGCCTTCGCTGGTAGCGCAGACCCAACCCGTTTCGATGTCTATCCTCATGCATCAGCCAGCACCTTCTTAACGTCAAGGGAAGATCCCAAGGAGCTTGCTCTGTTCCAGCAGATTCAAACCTTACGAGAAGAGCGCCGGAATGCGCAACAAACCGTGGAGCAGGTACTTGATAGCTTTCCAGAAAATTGGTTAATGATGGCCGAGCTTCTGGCCCTGCTGCCCAAAGGTTCAAAAGATTTCCAGTTGCTTATTCGCCAACTAAAGCAGCTAAAGAACCAACATCCAGATCTAGCCTCACTAATTAGCCGAGCCCTTGCCATCTACAACAAGTGACTCGACTGGGTCGGATCATGCTGTGCTTGGTGTACTTGTGCCGACTCGACTCTGAGCACTCGACTGGCTTCTCTGATGGTTTCAGGTCGATGAGCGACGATGATTCGGGTCATCGATAGCCCACTAATCTGTCGCGCAATTCGAAACTCGTTGGCAACATCCAGCTGACTCGTCGCTTCATCTAACAGCAAAAGCCTTGGTTGGTGATACAAGGCCCGGGCGAGCAATAACCGCTGCACCTGACCACCTGAAAATTGGTTACCCATATCCCCGACCAGAGAATAATAGCCCATAGGCAATTGCGTGACTTCCTCGTGAATGGCGGCAAGGCCTGCACACTGTTGGACCTTGAGTATGTTGGGCTCCATGTCGAAGAAGCTAATATTCTCCAGTACCGTACCGGCCAATAGCGTGTCGTTTTGCATGACGGCGCCCAATTGACGGCGGTAGTGACGCAGTCCTAGATGACGTATATCGACGCCATCAATCAGGATTCGACCCGATGTCGGCACAAGCAAACCGGCAAACAGTTTGACCAAGGTGGTCTTACCCCCGCCGGAAGGCCCCACAATCGCGACCGCCTCTCCCGCAGATATATCGATATTGACGTCCTTTAATACCATCGGTTCGTGCTCTGCGTAACGGAAGGATAGGTTTTGCACCTCGATGCGGCAGGCGGATTTTGCAGTCAACATTAAGCCGGGAGTACCCTGATCAAAATCTTCTGGCTCAGCAAGAGCAATGTCTGCGAGTCGATTCAGATGCAAACGCAACATTCGAAAGGCGATCCATTGTTCTACCAGGTTGCTTAGGCGACTGGACAGTTGTCCCTTGTAAGCGAGAAAAGCCAATACCATGCCAATGGACATTTGATCCGCCAATACAGCTAACGCGGCGAGATAAATAATAAAAATATTTTCCGCACCAAAGACCACACTACTGACTAACGAGAAACCAATATTCAACTTACTGAGGTGAATCTCAGAATTGATTAACTCTGTAAATCGGTTTTGCCATAGAGACAGACGATGGCCTTCCGAGGCAAATACTTTGATGGTTTGAATGCCTCTGATGTTCTCAAGAAAGTTAGATTGCTCACTCGCGCCAGCGAGAATAGCGCTTTCACTGGCGCGATACAGAGGGCCATACCAGATCAACCGAATGATGGTGTAAAGCAGAACTGCTGCAACAACGACCAATGTTAACTTGACGCTATAGAGCAGCATTACAACCAGCACCATAATCGACATCACCCCGTCGACAACGGTTTCGACGATGCCAGTGGTCATACGCTCTCGTACCTGGCCGAGCGATGAGAATCTCGATACAACATCACCAATGTGGCGCTTTTCAAAGAACTCGAGAGGTAACCGTAGCAAGTGCTGCAATAGATTAACGCCCATTTGCAAATTCAGAGTGGAAGACAATCTGATGACCAGCCAACTTCGTAAGGTCGAGATCAACACGCTGGTGAACATCAGTAACGTAAAACCAGCGGCCAGCACCACAAGCAGATCACGGTCGGCAGTCACCAAAACGCGATCCACAACCCACTGCATATAATAGGGTGCAGCAATGCTAGCTAGCTGAATCAAAATTGACAAACCAAACAACGTAGCAAGGGCGCGGTACAAATGCGTGGTCTTGGTCCACAACTGGCGAATCGGCATTTTAACTGTTTCGTCTCGCTGCTTGAAGTTTGTGCCGGGTTGCAGCTCAAGAGCAATCCCAGTAAATCGTCTTGAGCATTCGCGGGCGGTCAACTTCCGTTTCCCTACCGCTGGGTCATGAATCCAAAAGTGTTGGCCTTTGACCCTGGTCAGAACGACAAAGTGATTTAGGTCCCAATGCAGAATCGCAGGAAGCTTTAACGCCGACAGCTCATCTAGTTCACAACGGATGGCGCGACTCGTAAAACTACACTCTTCGGCAACGTGCATTAAATTTTTGAGATTGAGACCCTTCAAACTTGTTGAGAATTTTTTACGTAGAGAACTAACATCCTGATGATGCCCAAAGTATGAACTGACCATAGCCACGCAAGCGAGGCCACACTCCGCAACTTCGGATTGAACGATGACCGGAACACTTCGAAACAGAGTAAAATCTAATGAGATAGTATTCATCCGATTCGCACCTTCAGCCCTATCAGAGGTTTTAATACCCAATCGAGTAGGCGACGTTTTTCGAGCAGAATGTCAGCCTGCACCTGCATGCCTGAACGCAATGGATAGGTCTGGTCAGCACGACCGATCTCCTGTTGCGACAAAACCGCACGGACTCGATAAACCGGCTCCCTTAGAGGCCAAGGTGTTGCGCTGTCCGGCATCAACAGCGCACGATCAATTTGGATGATGGTAGCCGCCACCAAACCAAACTGTTGGTAGGGAAAAGCATCAAACCGAAGCCTCGCTGAGTCTCCAGTTTTCACTAGCCCGATCGATCGGGTAGGTAACAACAATTCTGCTATGAGGTGAGAGCCCTCAGGAATGATGGTCAAAAGTGACCTGGATGGATCGATCGATTGCCCTTGCACCACCTGCACAGCCGTCACAACACCAGATGCCGAAGCCCGCAAGACCGAACGGTAGGAAGTCTGGACCTCACCGAGCTGCTGATCTAGTTCCGCTCGGGCCTGTTGAAGTTGGCTAGTCGTGAGGGAAAATTGCATCGGCAATTGTTCCCTCTGTGCTTCTGCAAATTGCCGTTCTTGCTTTAAGGATAGGAGTTGCTGACGCAATTGCGCTGCATTCTGCTGTGCTGAGAGGTACACCTCTTCACTCTGGTCTAACAACGCTCGGGGTAAATGCCCTCCTCGATGCAATGATCGCTGCATCTCGAAGCGCGACGCTTGCAAATCAAGCTTGAGCGTCGATAGTCGAGCCTGCTCAGCCAGATTAAGAACCTTGCTCTGTAAAGATTCAATTAAGCTTCGGTTACTCTGTAACTTGTTGTTCAGCAGCTGCCTATTTTGATCGATGCCCTTGTCGGTCAGAGCAATTCTTTGTTGGAATCGATCGGCGAGTAGCCCACCAAGCTCTGTGCCTTTCGCGCCGTTTCGGGACCGAAGAATGCTCACCAGAATGTCACCCGCAGCGACTGTTTGCCCTTCGCGAACGTGAATCTTTGCGATGGAACCCGAGAGTGCGCTTCGAACTCGAATGAGCCCCTTATCAG
>JBLHQQ010000110.1:0-8190 GCA_047625245.1 Candidatus Azotimanducaceae bacterium | reverse complement strand
ACATCGCCAGCTATGCCTTATTACTGCACATGATTGCGAAGATCACTGACCTTGAACCCGGTGAACTTGTTCACACAATCGGCGACGCACATATTTACCTCGACGCCATTCCCCAGTGCAAAGAACAACTGGGTCGAGAGCCACTGGCGCTACCAACGCTGGCGATTATAGACAGGCATCAAAGGCAGATTGATGATTTCGTGATGAGTGATTTTTCACTCACCAACTACCAAAGCCATGAAGCCATCAAAGCAAAGATGGCGGTATGAAGACATGATTTATCGATTTCACGTTTTTGAAGAGGTCAATGATGATCGAGTTCAGACTACCCACTCCGACTTTTCGCTAAACTCTGCGCTTTCTGGATTGCCGGAACAGCTTAATTGGATTCTTGACGAGGCAGAGGTGCTCAATGAAATACTTGACCTCGAGAAGCAAGAGTCCTACTTAAAAATCACCACTGAACTTGAAAAGAACCAAGTGATGAGCGCCATCACCAAGAAACTCAGCCTCAATGGCCTGGCCGGCACATTGATTGGTTAGAGCCTTCAGCTAGTAAAGAGCCAGCGAACAAAGAGCGAAAGCGTTCCAGAATTGGTGGCAAAAAATAACAACTCTATAACATGAGCACCCGATGACCCGCAGACGCGCGCACTCCCTCAAAGAACACGGCGAACTCATCCAAAAGGCTTTTGCTCCACAGCAAGGCGCTCCAAAACCCGACGCCTTACAAATTCGCTCCAGCGACATCGTCATAACACCCTTCGCCAAATCCGGCACCACCTGGCTACAACAGATGGTGCATACCCTGCGCACAGGTGGGGATATGGATTTCGACGATATTTCCCGGGTTGTGCCCTGGGTCGAAAACAGCTCTATGCTAGGTCTCGACATCAATGCGGAACAGAGAGCAAACCCGAGAGCATTTAAGAGCCATCTAACCTACGAAGAACTTCCTCCCGGTGGTCGGTACATCAATTCTGTTCGAGACCCAAGGGATGCACTATTTTCGATGTTCAAGTTTATGGAGGGCTGGTTTATCGAGCCAGGTACGGTCCCCCTTGAAGAATTCGCACTGCAGTTTATAGACCGTGGCGGGTACTGGAAGCATCTGTTGTCCTGGTGGAATGTCAGGAATGAAAATTTCGTCTTGTTTCTCTGCTACGAAACGATGCAAACGGAAATCGATCTGAGCATTGAACGAGTCGCCGAGTTCATCGATGTTCCTCTCACAGCCAAACTTAAAGCCATCACCCTCAAACACACATCAATCGACTTTATGAAACAGCACAAGGATCGATTCGACGATGCCATGATGCGCAAAATGAGTGAAGAACGGGCAGGAATTCCTGTCGGTAGCGACAGCTCAAAGGTTCGTGAAGGCAGAGTGGGTGACCACAAAGAAAACTTGAGCCCCGCCATCATTAACGCTTTGGATAAGGTTTGGCAAAAAGAAATCACTCCAATCACCGGGTGCAAAAACTACGAGAAACTACAGGAGAAACTTAAAGCTGGAATGGAAGGATCGGCTGAATAGAGACCAGTTGGCTAACGACTGAGGGATTATAAAAGGTGCCACCTATTGAATATAGTCGCATGACCATGCACTCGTCCAAGAACATCCTGTAACTTCCAAACTGTTGCCCTTGTTGATCGATTTGCTGGGTGAGTATCTGATGCGCCGCCAATCCTTCAGCTGGTGAGGTATCGCTGGTCATCAAACGAAGTTGGCTTGGTTCAGTACCGCTAGGACTTCTCCGGGATCCTTCTCAGCTACGATGTAATCGCCACTCCAATGACGATAACTTTCATTGAGCAACGGCGCGTGATCGTTGAAGTCGAGCATCTAAAAGCTCCGAGCCAACCCACCGCTTCTTTGTAGGAGCGAAACACTCGTACATCATTCTTAGGCCATTCACTCGCCTTGGTCATTTCACGAATCAACAAGTCCATTAGATGGGAGTCCACCAGAACGGCGCTCTTCGAACCCAATCTATCTCGATTATGATTTCCTGTAACAAATGCTGCCGAGTTGGAGAGTAATCTGCCCGTTGATGGACGTCCTGCTGGGTTTGTAGCACATCATGCAAACTAATTAGACCGCGAAGTCGAACGGCAAAATGGTCGCTCCTGCCGATCGGCTCTGAAACCCAGACATTATCAACTGTAAGCCATCGACGTGCTTCGAGGTGTTGAGAAAGACCTTCATCACCTGTTCGTCAAATTTTGACGTCACGATCCGCAAAAGACCGGCGTCTATTTGAGAACCTGCCACCTAGGGGACCCGCGCCTTTGCTGGTAATGACTGATGAGTCAACTTCTTCGCTATACCAAGCAGTTCCGTTGTTGTCGGAGTTAACCCCGTGCAATCCATAAAATTGAACAATCGCGCGGTCGCTGAATCGCTAAGCTCATCGACTGCATGCTCAACGTTCTCAAAGGTAAAAGGCTGAGCAAAATTCAGCATCTGAATATCATGATCCTGCTCAGAAGTAATTTGCCAGGCTGACACACTAATCGAGGGTAGATAGGAAGCGGTTCTGGCTTCGGTCTTTTTTGACATGACGCCCGTCAAACACCTGGCCGTTCATCACGATATAGACCCCAGATGAGAGGGTCTGTGCAGCAGCAAAAGCCATTCCTACATTAAAGGTTGCATCAGATTGAGCAAATCGACCCGGTGCCAATGAACCAGTTAGGACAATCGTTTTGCCGTCTATATCTGCTAACACCTTTGCTGTGTCTGTCATGGTATCAGTACCGTGGGTCACAACTATTGCCTGATGCTCGCTTTCGATGACTGTCTGCCGAATCAGAACACGATCTGCATCGTCCAACTCAAGACTGTCTTTCTTCATCAAGGAGATAATTTTATATGGTAGGTGTACATGGGCTTGAGCCAGCAGTTCGGCAACGACTGACTCACCAACTTCGTAATCGCTCTTGGCATCGAAGTACACCTTATCGATGGTGCCTCCGGTGGTAATCACCAGCGCTTGGTTTCTATTCGACATTCCACTCAACCATTCAACCGCAGCTTGTATCATACCGATTCATTTGCGGATTTGTGAGGTTATGCCGCCTGCTCGGATGGCGCTGGCAAACTGCTTATTAGCTCCAGCATCTCCTCTCGGCTTGGGCCACTCTGCAGACGGGTCGGCGCGTTCTTTTTTCGACCCTTCAACATGTAACGAATAATCGTCAACCTTATTTTCCAATCGTTGAGAAACTCGCCTGGTTTTTCCAATAGATTGAATGTCTTCATGACGCCTCGAAAGACATGAAGCTCTGCTCGTGATGCCGCTGCAATCGCATCCCCAAATGATAAAGCTAGATACTTCTTAAAGGTTGTTGCTTGCTCTAGCGTTCGGCTCTCGATTATTGCGTTTGCTCTCTTGATACCTCGTTTATCTTCGTCAAGGCTTGCTTTAAAAATTGGCCGAAGTTCATCTTCGGTTCGTTGCTCGAAAATGACCGAGCGCTGTCTAGGATCAGAGATTTCACTGATCACATCCGCAAGCAGATGTGCATGAAGGGCTCCGGTGCTACACCCACGCCCGTAGAGAGGATTCGTTCGAACGTGGGCATCACCAACAGCAAAATAATTGAGCACCAGCGGTTCGCCTTCTTCGACATAGTGACGCCACACGGCACGAATGTCGGCAAAACCAAATGACACAGTGGTCGCCTCTGCTTTGTCGGCTGCCATCCAGTTATTGAGGCCCGGTATTCCACGGCAAATCTCATCATAAGTGTCGCCAGTCTTAATCGCCTCTCGCAACTCCGTTTCTCCATCCGGCACACAAATGATCACAGCAAAATGACCGTCTTCACCGGGGAACACGCCGTACTTCATATAACCCAGGTCTCCAGCGGACCGGTCTGGTTCATGTCGGGACGGCTCGTCTACACCGGGAAGTAACTTATAATGACGGGTGTAATAAACAATTTCTGCGGCGTCGTCCTCTTCGCGTACCGTCAGGCCGATTTCTTTAAACCAATGACGGAACTGACTCGACCGACCCCCAGCGTCGATTACAATATCCGTCGGGATCAACGATCGCTCACCACCTTGCATAACCTCAATGGCGGATATGGCGGGCTTACCATCCAGATCCGAAAACTCAGCGCCGAGCACGTTGGCCTGATCATTAATCACGATATTCGGTTGCCGAGCGACATACCGCCGCAATACAGTTTCAATCGTCGCTCTTCGACACATCAGCAACCAAAGTTTCTCGTCCGACTGTTGGGGTGAGTATTGACCCTGCAACTCCGGCGGCACCATGTCCTCGAAGCTCACCTTGCGAGCGCCTGCTTGCCAAAATTCTTCCACCAGATCGGGATAGTTATCCTGGAGGATATTGCACATCAGCCCAAGAAAAGCATGAGGATGACGGAACTGGGCAGCACCCCGGCGCTTCCATTCAAAGAACGCCTCATTTGCGCCACCTTCTGGCGGCGGCACATCTCGCTCGTATAGTGTAACCTGATTTCCCTTACTCGATAGAGCGAGCGCGGTACAGAGACCACAGATTCCAGCACCAACAATTGCAATATTTTCTGACACCCTAGTGCTCCTCTAACCACCGACTTCCGATAGGAATTTCAAAATACCTTGGTTGACTGCCCCAGGCGCTTCTTGCTGCGTCCAATGCCCTGCACCTGGAATCAACTCATTGATTCGTAGATCTTTGACGTGATTGGGCATTGCTTTGAGCGCCTCTGCTGCCATCGTAATGACGCCATCGCGGTCTCCCGCCATAAACATCGCAGGCTGTTCAATCGTCTTCGGTTTATCCTCAGTCATCGCCCAGGTTTCGTTGTGATTGCGGTAATAGCTCAAGGGGCCCCTGAAGCCGCTTTTCTTAAATTGAGTCACGTAGTAATCGAGATCTTTTGGCGAGCACCAGTCGGCTAACTTGCCCGGGTCCGGAAGGCCGGATAACAAATCCGCATCAGCAGATTTCGGCGACATACCGCTAAGGTCGGCTTGTCCCGAGGCCAGATGTAAAAACTTGCGCAGCGAGACCTCAACGTCCCGCTCAAGCTCTGCTTCAGCAACACCTGGGGTTTGAAAATAGAGTTGGTAAAAAAACATGCCCTTAAAGATTGCCTGCAGAGTTTCCAGAGGCGGCGATTCCGGCCGGGGTGAAAACGGCACGGACAAAGCGCCCACAGCCGTAAACAATTCTGGATGGTCTTTTGCGCAGCTCCAGGCGGTCGGCGCGCCCCAGTCGTGGCCGATCACGATAGCCGTGTCATAACCGAGCGCTGGAATGAGACCAGCAATGTCATTGACCACTTCTACCTGGTTATAGGCTTTGATGTCCAGAGGCGCATCGCTATCACCATAACCGCGCATGTCCGGTGCAACACACTTGAAACCCGCTCCTGCAATCGGCTCGAACTGATGACGCCAAGAATACCAGGATTCCGGAAAACCATGCAGCAAGAGCACCAGTGGTCCTTCACCCTGTTCAGCAATTTTTAGCTCAATACCATTGGTTGCAATTCTTCGCGATCCGATCGGCATCAACCCGTCGCTCCTGGCAAAACTTCTCCTCGAGGTGTATCGCTGTATCCATTCACAGCACTGTAGGCAACATGGCCTGCAACGAGCACAGTCTCAACGCCTATGGCATCCCGAACGTAGCGGCTGCCGTCTCCTGGCACATCCTGAGTATAATATTCGTGACCTCGGGCAATAGTTTCTGAATCAAAAATAGTAACATCTGCAATGTAGCCCGCTTTCAGAAGCCCTCGCTCTGGAATCCCCCAGATACTCGCTGGATCATGAGTGATTTTCTTCACCGCTGCTTCCAGGCTCAACAAGCCAGTGTCTCGAACAAATCGAGAAAGCAAATACCCGGTATCACCATAGGTAGAAAAAGAAAGAATGTGTGCGCCGCCATCACTGGCCCCAATGTGTACATTCGGCTTGCCAAGCAGTTCACCTACTTTATTGTCATCGTTGTGACCCATATTGGCCGCAAGAAAATGTGCATCCAGGTCTTCTTCGATAGACAAGTCAATCATTGCATCTAGGGCTGAACAGTTTCTTATGACGCCAATCTCTGCGAGTGTTTTACCCACTAGCGCTTGATTGGCTTCAGTGTTCACTTGACGAAGCTCCAACCTATCCCAAAGGGGACCCATCGCTACTGCTTCTGCACTAAGTTTTTGTCGCCTTGCTGTATCGAGAAACGCTCCTTTGATTTCTTCTGCAGACCCAAATCGCATCACTCCGTACCAACTTGGCAGGCGCATAAAGAGCAGACTGGGAACGGCGAAACTAAAACTGATATCGATAGGTCGGGTCTGTACCTGAGGCCAAACTCTTGCACCTCGAGCAAATTGTTCGTCAACTCGTTGCATGACCTTTTCCACCGCTGCCATTTCGGTGTTGTTAACAAACAACGGAGAAAATGTTGTGGTGATCTTATGCTTAAGAGAAATTTCCGCTAGCTGATCGACCCTCGCAACAGTTAAATCTGCGTCATAGAATTCATTCACGATCTGTAAAATCCGGCCATATTCTCCGAGCACTTCACTTAACGCATCTACTTCAGAAGCTGCTGCATAACGACTGGGTACCGGCTGTAGTTTTTCATCCATGTCGACAAAGCTAGTTGACAGGCCAATCGCGCCTGCCTCGAGACATTCTCGTAGCAATGTCTTCATTTCCTCAAGTTCTTGATCGGTCGCTGTCCGTTCCATAGCCGCATCACCCATAACCCAAAGACGCAACACAGAATGTCCAACCAGAGGCGCGACATTGATCGCAAGACCCTGCTTTATTCTCGCGATGAATTCCGGAAAGGTTTGCCAGGTCCATTCAATACCTTCTTCAAAAGCGATGACCGGCATCTCTTCAATTTGATTGAACATTCCCACGAGTTTCATACGATGCTCTTCCTTTAGAGGTGCGAGGGACAAAGAACAGTTGCCAGGAACAATTGTCGTGATGCCATGTTCCATAGCAGGCTTGGCACATCCATCCCACAATAGTTGTGCATCGAAGTGGGTGTGGGGATCAATAAAACCAGGCGAAACGGTTTTGCCCAAGGCATCTATTGTGGTCGATGCGGAATCATTGATGTTACCGGTTCGCACAATTCGACCGTCTTTAATCGCAACGTCACCGATATAACCAGGCAGGCCCGAGCCGTCCACAATCAAACCATTTTTTATCAATACATCCAGCATTGTCGTTATCCTCTAAAATCGATTATATGAAACGGTTAAAGCATCTCTGACGCTTTCCCAACTGGTTCCCGTAAGGTCGTCAACGGTAGTCGCCCTGGTACTCTTCATCAATGCATCAACGGCGAAGGAATCCAGACTGACTTCCGACAACCCACCATTATCGAACTCGATGCAAATGATCATTTCGGCAATACCTTCGTGTGCCGCCGTAATCTTTGCATGTTTAATTTTTGCGCTCACTGGTCTAGTAATTTATTTGCCTGCTTGGGGCGGCTCTAGAAAAATAACGTCGCTAGGCAAAATGGCACTCAATTTTTGATGGCTATCTTTACTGGCAACGCGACGCATAAAGACGTGAAGATTCCAGCTCTGCAACTGGGATACGGCATCATCGGTTGTCAGATCAGTCAACTCCCTTGCGGCAATCGACTGCCAGTCGTCGTTTTCAATTGGAAAAACCGATTTCCGCGGCATAGATAGCGCGTTCGTTGAAGCCATAGATGACACCTCTTTTAGTGTTGAAGCCCGCGCTCTGGGATTATGCTCGATGACCGACTAGACTTCTCAGACGAGCAGATCTTTTTCATACGGATCGTTCTCAAGGTTTCCTGAAAACCCCGTAGGTTTGATTGCAATCTCTGGCGGGATGCTGGTGTCGCCACCCCGGCCAACGACAAAGTAATGGCGTAGCTCACCTGCGCTTCTGCCTCTCGGCTTGAAATTTCATCGCGTGCCCAGCGTGAGAATGCTGCAGAGTACAATTGTCTCAGATGCACAGCCAACTCTAGAGAATCGGTGAAGGTCAACAGGTCGCCGTCAGCCACTGAATTATCAATCAGTTGCTTCCAGTGCATCAGACGAGTTCTATCTGAACTAGCCTCATGGGAATTCGTTTTCAGAATGACGTTGCGATAGAACTGAGGATCTAAGTCGATGAGCTCCCGAGCGATCGATACCGTCTGAGCAAACATCGTCAAGTTG